>CALLYX010000372.1 GCA_937858775.1 uncultured bacterium
CTCCGGAAGAGAACGATTCGGTCCCCGAGGCTGGAGCTGTATTCGTATTTCATTGGAATGGAACCAAGTGGGAGGAGTTGGATAAGCTCAAGGTTACGCCGCCTGACATCCACGGCGCATTCGGCAAGAACCTATCCGTATCCGGACATAGGATCATCGCTGGCATGGCACCAGCGGATAAGGCCTGGTTGTATGCGGTTCGCGGGGACCTGGGGACTCCCTGTGGAGAAGATGACGCATGTGCGTCGGGCCATTGCGTGGATGGGGTATGTTGTGACGGGCCTTGCGGCGGAGGAGTGGCCGACGATTGTGAAGCTTGTCTCAAGGCGTTGGGGGCCACGGAGGGGCTGATCGGGTTCTCGTGGGCGGTGGCGGCCATGACCGAGGTGCCCGCCATGCTGTTCGGTTCGCGGCTGCTGCGTCGGTTCGGCGACGACTACGCGCGCTACCGCGCGGAGGTGCCGCTGCTCCTTCCCGCCGCCGGAAGAAAGCGTGCGGGGCCGCCGCCGGGGCGTCAAGGGGTGGGGGGGTAGACCTCGATCCGCGGGATGGCGAACAGCTTCGGCGGACGGTCCTGCCTGCCCTGAGAGATCTGCTCGGCCTGGCGCTGGAGATTCTGCTGCTGGAGGAGCAGGTTCTGCTCCCGGAGGGCGAGCTGCTGCTCCCGGAGTTCCAGGTCGCGCTGGCGCTGCTCCAGGCGGGCCTCCAGCTCCTTCATGCGCCGCTCCATCTCCTGCAGGTCCCTTTTCTGGACCTCGATGGCCTTCTCCAACTCCTCCCGCTCCCTCTCCCTGGCCGCGGCCTTCTCCGCCTCGGCGGCCTTCTCCGCCGGCACCCAGCCGGCGTCAGTCTTCACCAGCCCCTTTGCGCGCTGCTCCTCCTCGAAGCGGCGGGCCTCCTTGATCCTCTGCTCCCTCTCCGCCTTGTCCTTCTTCCACTGCGACTCGAGTCCGGCGTTCTCCTCCGCCGACGCCTTCCTGATCTCGCTGATGGCGCCGCGGGAGAAGATGATGGTGCCCAGGTTCGACCTGATCTCGACCGATTTTTCGTTCTCGCTGACTATGACGCCGGTTATGCTCCCGCCCTTCCTGAGATTGACGACGTCCCCGCGGGCGCACGTGGGGGCGGCGAGGCGGGCGGAGAGCGCTGCCGCGCAAAGGATCGCGAAACAGTGGACGCGTGTTGCCTTCATATCGCTCCTCAATCCTATCATCCCGGCGCGGCTGTTTCAAACAGAATAAGCCCCCGTCCCTGTCAAGATTCTAAAGCGCCCGCCCTTTCAAGGATTTGAGGTTGGAAAGCGCGCACTTTGGAAAGCGCCATGATCCATGCCTCGGAAGGAGGGGATTGCGGCGCGGATCCGCACGCGGTCTCCGAATTCCCATGTCAAGAAACCGCCGCGGGGCCATCTCGGCAGAGGGATCGGGAGCCCCTGCGCACCGAAAGGGCCCGGCATCGGGAAGGGGCGCTATTCCTCCCTGAGGCCTCCATCAACGCCGTGGAACTCAAGGCCGACGATTCCCCCCCTCCATAGAGAAGGTCAATATCCGCATCTGTCCGGAGGCGGGATGAATATCGGAACCCAGGGCCTGCTGCGATGACCGGATTATCGGCGGATGGAGACTTTTAACGCCGATCCCGGCCGTGCGCGCTTTACACCCCCTGCCCGCGCGCATCTCACTTTCCGCCGGCCGAGTCAAGGCGGCCGCGGGCAAGGCCCCGGGCTCGCGGGGCGGTTGCGCGGGGCCGTTTTTTCGGGTATCATGGCGTCGTGGGAGGGCCGGCATGAATATCACGCGCCGCGAGTTCATCGTGAGATCGGGCGCCGCCGCGTGCGCCGTGGGCCTTCGCCCCCGCGCGCTTCGCGCCGGGGACGCCCCCCCGCGCGAGGCGATGCATTACGAGACGGCGGAGGGGGGGCTCGTCCGCTGCCTCCTGTGTCCCCGCGGGTGCGCCATAGCCCCCGGCCTGCGCGGGCATTGCAAGGTCCGCCGGAACGACGGCGGGAAGCTCCGGACGCTCGTCTTCGGCCGCCCCTGCACATTCCACAACGACCCGATCGAGAAAAAGCCGCTCTTCCACTTCCTCCCCGGGACGACCGCCTTCTCCCTCGCCACCGCCGGCTGCAACATCGAATGCCGCTTCTGCCAGAACTGGCAGATCTCCCAGGCGGGGCCCGAGGATGTCGACAGCGTGTGGATGCCGCCCGAGGATGTAATTTCGCGGGCCGTTCGCGAGGGCTCGCCCTCCATCGCCTACACCTACAGCGAGCCGGTCGTCTTCTACGAATACGTGCACGAGACGGCCAGGCTGGGGAAGGCGCGGGGGCTTCGCAGCGTCATGATCACGAACGGCTTCATCAGGGAGAAGCCGATGCGGGATCTCCTCCCCCACCTGGCCGCAGTCAAGGTGGACCTGAAGTCGTTCACCGAGAAGTTCTACCGCGATACCTGCGACGGGGCGCTCGCGCCGGTCCTCGATACGCTGAGACTTCTCAAGAGGACGGGGATCTGGCACGAGGTGGTGGTGCTGCTCGTCCCCACGCTCAACGACTCGGATGATGAGCTCACCGGGCTCTGCCGGTGGGTGAAACGCGAGTTGGGTCCGTCTACGCCGCTGCATTTCACCCGCTTCCACCCGACCTACAAGATACGCAACCTCCCCCCCACCCCGGTCGCCACGCTCGAGCGGGCGCGCGCGATCGGAATGCGGGAGGGCCTCCAGTTCGTCTACCTGGGAAACGTCCCCGGCCATCCGGGGGAGAACACCTGCTGCCCCAAGTGCGGAAAGACGCTCGTCACCCGCGTCGCCTACCGCGTCGACGCGTCGGGCATCAAGAACGCCTCCTGTCGTTTCTGCGGCTTCCCCATCGCCGGCGTCTGGGCCTGACCCCTCCCGCTTTGACCCCGTCCACGCCTGTCCCACTGCGCTCCCGGACGCTCCACCCTGCTGCCCCCCCCATGCGATCCCGGCGCCCCCATGCGATCCCGGCGCCCCTCCCCCTCTGTAGCGCAGACTTAAGTCTGCGCTACCCTGTGGATAACTTTTTGTGTCTTCCATGTAATAAAACCATCCCTTCATGCGACTAATATGAGTGAACACACATTGCCCGGCCATAGCGCGGTCTTTCGCGCGCGCCGCGCCATGGATGCCGCGCTCGTGAGGGGAGGCGGCTATGCGCCACTACCTTGAACCTGGAGCCGTCTACAGCGTCACCTCGGTGACCAAGGACAGGCGTCCGCTTTTCACCGACGAACGGGCGTGCAGGTTCTTCATCACTTGTCTTGAATTCCAGAAGTGCGTCCTCTCGTTCAAGCTCTACGGTTTTGCGCTCATGCACGACCATGTTCATTGCGTGATACAGCCCTCCAAAACGGCCGACATTTCCAAGATCATGCAGCACCTCAAGGGGAATTTTGCGCGAAAATACAATAGTAGCGTGGGAGACATAGGGTCTCTTTGGCAACCGCGGTATTATGACAGGTGCATCCGCAATGAATTCGATCTCGTCAGAATCCTCGAATACATCCATGACAATCCCGTACGGGCCGGGCTGGTCTCCTCCCCCGGGGAGTGGGAATATTCGAGTTACCGCTGCTACTTCGGCGGCGCATACAGGGGGTTGATTGACAAGATCACGCAATAAGAACAGGGTAGCGCAGACTTAAGTCTGCGCTACCCTGTGGATAACTGCGGGTAACTGTGGATAACGTGCGGCGGGGCCGGCCGGCTACTCGACCTTGACCATGTCTCCTGCCTGGAATCCCTGCCCCATCAGCGGGGTGGCGTAGGCGATCTTCTCCTTCACCTTCGTCACGCTTATACGGCCGAGTTTCTTCATCTCCGTGTCGAGAAGCTCGCCCGTCGTCGGGTCGCGCAACTCCCCGCCCGGCCGGTAGACGTTGAACTCATACCCCGGCTGCATCCCGTCCTCGGATCCGCCGCGGATGATGATCCCGCCCTCGTCGGCCTTCACGACGGTCGACTTCCACGGCTGCCTGCCGAGCTCGGCGTCTATGAAATAGACCGTGTTGTCTATGCATTGCTGCATCGCCTTGTTGAGCGGCGTGTGCTTCTGCTTGCCGCCCCGGAAGGAGCCGGGCACCCTCGGGACAGCGAGGCCCATGCCGGCCCCGTGCCCCTCGGCCTTCCCCTCCATCCGCTGCGAGGCGACCACGGTGCCGGAGGTGGTGTCGATCAGGTCCACCACCACCGCCATATGGGCGCGGGATTTTCCGCCCCCCATGCTCACGCCGTAGACGCTGAACCCCTTGTCGCTCGACGCCTCGGCCTCGTCGAACTCGGTCACCGTTCCACGGACAAGGTATTGGGCGGTGATCGCCTTCCCGATCTGCGCGGTCTTGCTCTCAGCCATCCGTCCGCTCTGCGCCAGGTCCTGCTCCCCGAAGACGTCCTTGAGGAGCTCCTGCTCGCGGACGGTGAACTTGCCGCTCCGGTTGAGCGCGTTGATGAGCTGCGCCTGCATCCCGTCGCCCAGATCGTACCGCGACGCGGCGTTCGCCTTGTTCTCGAACTTCGCGACCGCGACGATCTTCTTGAGGCTCAGGGGACCTGCGGCGGCGGGCGCAGCGGGCGCCGCCGCCTCCCCGGCCGAGACCGCCATAGGCGCGCCGGGGGGCGCGGGGGCGATCGCGGGGGAAGGCCCACCCGCCCCGCCCTGTCCCGCGTACGGGGCCGCCGCCTCCGGGGACACTGCCTGCCCGGGGGCCATCGAGCCGCCCGGCGTCTCCCCCTTCCGGTTGACGACCTTCTGCGGCCCGTCCAGGAGGGATCCGCCCGCCATGATCGGGATCCTGACCGACTTGCCGGTCTTCCCGCCCGCCGCGTCCATGAACCGGAGCTTGATCTTGTCGCCGGAGGTGGCGTCCACGGTTATCGAGAAACTTCCGTCCGGATTGACTGGCGCCTCTTCCTTCTCCGCCGTGTCCTTGTCGAGGGCGACGACCTTTATCGGGGAGACCCCCAAGACCGTCCCGGGGGGGCCCTGGATGACGTACCGCCCGGTATTGCTCACCGGCGTGAAGGTGAAGTTGTCCTTGTTGACCTTGGGGCCGGCCGCCCAAAGCCATCCCGGCGCGAAAACCAGCGCGGCGAGTGCCGCGAGAACGACGATGAGACGCGTCTTCATCCACTCCTCCTTTGATCCAGCCATGCCGCCGTCCGACGGGATGCCCGGCGGTGGGACGCCCAGCCGGCGCCGTGACTCTACTCCGGCTTCACCCCGGCGGGGGCCGCGGCCTTGTCGCCGAGCGAGCACTCCACCCTGTTCGGCGTTTTCCCCTTGAGCGTGACCGCCACGCCCGGCAGCGTCTCCAGCAGGCGGTCGAAATCGCCCCAGATCGCCCCGTCCACCTCGGCGTCGAGCTCGAGGACGCCGTTCGTCCAGCTGCGCTCGGAGACCGCCCGGACGCCCCGGACCGCGGCCAGATCCTTCTCCAGCGCCCTGCGCCGATCGTTCGTGGCGCCCGAGGCGATGATCTGGATGGATACGGTATTGAACGACTCGCTCCGCCAGGACTCGACTATCCGGTCGCGCATCGCGGAGGCGAGCTTCTCCCCGGCGACCCGCAGCGCCTCCTTCGCGGCGGTCGAGCGCCCTCCCTTCACGACGCGGCCCGAGGTCACGCTCTCGCTCGCGATGATCCGGGCGGTGTCGGTCTTCACCGCCTTCGCCGACACCTGCGCGTCACAATGGTAGACAGCCACCCCGTGCGGGCTGCTCCGGTCCATCTGGGCGCTCGTCGCCTCGCCGACGATCACCACCTCCGCCCCGAAGCGCTTGCCGAGCGCGGCGGCCCTGGCGGGATCGCTGAAGGCGGTCTGCGCGTCCCGCTCGTTGACCTCATCCATCTGGCCCCGGTCTACGAGGGGGAAGTCGAGACGGAGGAGCTCTTTTTCCACCGCCGTCTGCGCCACGGCCCCGCCCTTCTGGAAATCGGCGCCGTAGACCGGATCTTCGAAGAACTCCCGTATCAACACCATGACGCGCGGGTTCTTCTTCTTCGCCCTGATGATGTTCAGGGCGCGGACATCCTTCTCCAGCTGGGCCAGCGCCACCCTCGCGCGAATGGTGACGCGGTACACCCCGTCCTCGCCGTTGTTATCCTTGACGACCTCGAAACCGGTGACGTACCCCTTCACCTGCGAGAGAACCTTGTCGTCGATGAGCTGGAAGTTCTCGACCATCGTCTCCGAGTCGACGATGGCGCCGACGCCCTGCTCGATCGCCCGGCGCTGCGCGCGGTCGGTCGCCTCCTCCTTCGCGCGGAGCATCGCGTCGGGCCCCTCCCCCCGCACCGCGGCCTCCCCCGTCGCGACCATCTCCTTCTCGGGCGCGGCGTGCGCCCAGGCGCAGAGCGCCGCACACGCGCACAGACACCCCGCCCGGCGCACAACCCGCCTCGCGCGATTCCTCATGAACCCGTCCCTCCCACCCCTCCCGCGCCCCCTCAGGGGGCCTGGACGTCCGCAGCCGCGGCGGCGTCCCCATCCCGGCCGGCCGCCGAGACCGGGGCGGCCGCGGTGGGGCGCGCCGCATGAACAGCGTGCCGCGCCCGGTGCGTCGCCGGCCCGATTACGTTTCCGTCGAAGTCGTACAGAACATCCGTTCTCCGGCATCCCCCGCACAGCGCCGCCGCCATGAGGACGGCCGCCGGCACCGCAGCCCTTGTCATCTTGCCGCCCTTTCCCCCGCTTCCCCGCATCCGCGCCCGCATCGCCGCCGCGTTCACTGCACCACCGTCCCCTCTTCGGTCACACTCCCCGTGTGCCCGATCACCCCGGGGCCGGGGACGACCGGTCCGGCGGGGGGCGGCACCTGAACGCCTCGAATCCCCACGTCCCCGCCCGTCTCGACAGGGAGGGGGGCCATCCGCGGCTGCCCGCCTATCCCGCGCGCGCCCTTGACCGTGACCTCGTCGCCCTTGACCTTGATCTTCATCTTCCGGTCCGGCGACTTCATCTTGACGATCCCGCCGTCCGGTCCGTACATCACGTCCGTGCTCTTGAGCGTGGGGATCTTGCACCCGGCGGCGAGCAGCCCGCTCGCGCAGGCGCAGACCGCGACCAGCGCCGTCCGTCTCATGGCCGCACCCTCCTCACTTGACCTTCATCTCGACCCGCTCCGCCGGCCGGTATTTGATCTTGTTGCCGCCGTCCGTCGTCTCCTGCTCCACCCACCCGTGCGGGGTGGGGACGAGGTACGCCTCCTTCCTGAACATCCCGCAGCCGCACCCGAGGAGCGCCGCCGCGGCCGCCAGCACCATCGCCCTGCTCATTCCATCCCCCCCTCTCGGGGCCGCGCCCCGCGCGGCGCCCCTTACTCCACGATCGTCTCCTGAGAAATCGGCACGCCCGGATCGATGATCTCCTCCGTGACCCTCGGGATATACCGCTTCTTGCACCCCGCCGCCGCCGCGCCGCAAACCGCCGCCGCCACCGCCAGCCACGTCAACGCGCGTCTCATCGCCGCCCCCTCTCCTTGCCGCCTCACTGTCCCTGCGCCAGCTCGGCGCCGCCCACGATCTGCCAGAGCCCCTCGAGCGGCAGCTCCATCTCCACCTCGATCGTGCCGTCGGGCATGATC
>CALLYX010000373.1 GCA_937858775.1 uncultured bacterium
GCGTAGAGGAGCATCCGGTCGGACACCCCCGCCGTCCCCCCGCGCGCCGCGGAGAGGGCGCGGATCACCGGCGCCGCGAGAAACGAGGCGGCCGGCGCCTTGCCGGAGTAGAGGCGGCCGCCGAAGGAGGCGGCGTCGATTCCTTCCCGGTAGTGGCGTTCGATGGCGAAGGAGCCGTCGAGGCCGAGACCCTTGGCGAGGTAGAAGCGGACGGCGCTGTTCGTGCCCCACATCTCCGGCGGCTCCGGCGGAAGGAACCATGCGTAGGCCGCGAGGAAGAGCGCTGCAAGCGACGCGGCGTGCAGGGCGTGCCTAGCGCGCATCCCCCCCCCCTTCCGCCCCCGGCCCCCCCAACCCGAAGAAGAGAAAGTCCTCGATCCTCCCCTTGGGGGCGTAGCGCTCCGCGATCAGGCGCTCGATCCGCGGGTACCTGCGGAGGGCGCGGAGCGAATCCTCCCGCGACCCCGTCGCCCACCAGGCAGGGTCGTTCAGAAGGACGAGGATGTACTTCGGCCGCTCCCTCTCGAGCGAGGCGAGGAGCTCCTCGCCGAAGCGCCCCGGGATCCACGCGCAGCGCAAGGGGAGGTTGTGAATGAATCGCGACGGGCACCTCCTCTGCGCGAGATAGTAGACCAGGGTCTCGTAACCCCATATGTAGACGCCGTCGCCCTCGGATGTGTTCAGCCTGAGGTGCTCGGCCACGGCGAGATCGGCGGGAAGGGAGAAATCGTCCGAGGTGAACCGTATGTTGCGGTAGTAGGCGTCAAGCGGCCGCCCCGTTGCCGCGCCGGTGACGAGGGCGCCGGCGCTCTCCGCGTATGTCTTCAGGCAGTAGGCGCTGTAACGCGGGTTGACCGCCGCGCACGAGAGCGCGGCGGCCGCCGTAACGGCGAGCGCAGCCGCCGCGCGAGGCAATGGCGGCCGGCGGCTGTCGAACGGGGCCGCGGCGACGACGGCCGCCCCCACGGAGAGCGGCGCGAGAAGCGGGCCGAAGTGGTAGAGATAGAACTTGTTCTGGAGGCAGACGCTTGCGAAAGCGACCGCGCCCCATGAAGCCGAGAGGACGGCCGCCGGGTTCATGCGCCGCCTCGCGGCCGCGGCGACGGCGGCGGCTAGGGCGAGGAGCCCCAGGAAGGCCACGCTCGCGTGAGAGTTCGCGATCTCCCCCAACCGCATCCACCCCGCCCGCCCCCCTCCCAGCCCCGCGTAGCCCCTCACCC
>CALLYX010000374.1 GCA_937858775.1 uncultured bacterium
GCCGAGCACCCCGGCCGCGCGCCGGCGGCTGTGAAGGTCGCCGCGCTTCCCGAGCGTGATCATCTTCTCGGCGAGGCGGCAGATCGCCTTCGCCTTACCCTCGGTCGTGTGGATCCTCTCCGCCGTGAGGAGGCTGGACGCGGCGTTCGCGAGCATCGCGCGCAGATGCGCCGGGGTACGGTTCAGCTTCAGCGTGTTTTTTCTGTGCCTCATATTCTCTATCCACTCCCCTCTCCCGGCGCGCCCCTATTCCGGCAGCTCCCCCGCCGGCGCACCGCCGCCGCCCGGCAGGTTCATCCCCAGCGAGAGCCCCATCTCGGCGAGTTTCTCCTTTATCTCGGTGAGCGATTTCTTGCCGAAGTTGCGGTATTTCAACATCTCCGCCTCGGTTTTCCGCGTGAGATCGCGCATCGTCTTGATGCCGGCCGCGTTGATGCAGTTGGCGGCCCGCACCGAAAGCTCTATCTCGGTGATGGGGGTGTTCAGCTTCCGCTCGAGCTCGAACTCCTCCACCTCCTTCTTCTCCTGCAGCTCCTCCTCCTCGATCTTGACGGGGTGCTTGTCGTAGTCGACGAAGACCGTGAGGTGCTCCCTCAGGATGGAGGACGCGTGGATCAGGGCGTCCCCCGGCTTGATCCTTCCGTCCGTCCATATCTCGAGGATCAGCTTGTCGTAGTCGGTGATCCGCCCCACGCGCGTGTCCTCGACGCGGTAGGCGACCCTCGTCACGGGGGTGAAGATCGCGTCGATCGGAATGACGCCTATCGTCTGCTCCTCCTTCTTGCTCGCCTCGGCCGGCTGGTAGCCCCTCCCGATCTCGACCGTGAGGGAGGCGTCGAGGACGAGCTTCTTGTTCAGCGTGGCGATATGGTGCGCCGGGTTCACCACCTCGACGGTCCCGTCGGTCGAGATATCCGCCGCCGTCACCTCCCCCTTCCTCTCCACCTTGAGCCCCAGGGTCTTCGGCTCCCTGCTGTGGGAGACCAGGAGGACCTTCTTCAGGTTGAGGATGATCTCCGTGACGTCCTCCACGACGCCGTCTATGGTGTCGAACTCGTGCAGCACCCCGGCGATCTTCACCGAGGTGATCGCCGCGCCCTCGAGCGAGGAGAGGAGAACCCTCCGAAGCGCGTTGCCGAGGGTGTGACCGTAGCCGCGCTCGAACGGCTCCGCGATGAATTTCGCGTACGTCTCCGTCGCCGTTCCCTCCTCGAGTATCAGCCGCTTGGGCATCTCGAACTTCGCCATGCGTATCACCATGTCAGCCACCTCTCTTTGTCTTCCGCGCGGTCACTTCGAGTAGAGTTCCACCACCAGCTGCACGTTGACCGGCACCTGGACATCCGCCTTCCCTGGCATCCGGATCACCGTTCCCTTGAACCCCTGCCGGTCCACTGAAAGCCAGGACGGGACCACCCGCTTCTCGGTCGCCTCGAAGCATCTCTTGGCCTCGGCGCGGAGCCGTTCCTTCGGCTTGAGGGCGATAGACTCCCCGGCCCTGCACTGGTAGGACGGTATGTTGACGGTCCGCCCCCCCACCAGGAAATGCCCGTGGGCGACCATCTGCCGCGCCTGCGCCCGCGAGGGGGCGAAGCCCATGCGGAAAACGACGTTGTCGAGCCTGGTCTCGAGGAGCCCCAGCAGTATCTCCGCTGTGACCCCCTTGCGCCGCTGCGCCTTCCTGAACATGATCCGGAACTGGTTCTCCAGCACGCCGTACATGCGGCGGAGGCGCTGCTTCTCCCTGAGTTGCTCGGCGTATACGGTCGGCTTGCGCCTCCGCGCGCCGTGCATCCCAGGCGCGGGGCGGCCGCGGTCTATCGCGCATTTCGCCATCTCGCATCGTGTGCCCTTCAGGAAGAGCTTCATCCCCTCCTGTCGGCAAAGCCGGCACACCGGACCCGTGTTTCGTGCCATGGTATCCCCTTCCTCTCGACGCCGTGTTCGCCCGCGATCGCGGCGGCGCCCGGCGCCCGGCGGCGCGGGCCCGCAGCCCGGCGGGGCGCGTTACACCCTCCGCCGCTTCGGCGGCCTGCACCCGTTGTGCGGAATGGGCGTCACATCCCTGATCGACGTGATCTGGAGCCCCGCGGCCTGAAGCGCCCTGATCGCGGACTCGCGGCCCGCCCCCGGCCCTTTCACGTTGACCTCGATCTCCCGCATCCCGTGAGCCAGCGCGCGCTTCCCGCAGTTGGTGGCGACGACCGTCGCCGCGAAGGCGGTGCTCTTGCGCGCCCCCTTGAACCCCGAGGATCCCGCGCTCGCCCAGACCACCACGTTCCCCCTGCTGTCGGAGATGCTGACGATGGTGTTGTTGAACGACGCCAGGACATGGGCGATCCCGCGGGGGGCGCTGCGCCAGGCCTTCTTCCTCGCGGGTGCCTTCGGTCCCCTCTGCTCCCGTTCCTGTGCCATTATCTCCCTCTCTCCCCTTCCTAAGGGCGCGCGCCTTATGCGATCTCGCCCTGCTTCTTCATGGACGCCTTGCGCTTCACGCCGACGGTCTTCCTGGGCCCCTTCCTCGTCCTGGCGTTGGTGCTCGTCCGCTGGCCGCGGACCGGCAGCCCGCGGCGGTGCCGCAGCCCGCGGTAACTGCCGATGCCCATGAGGCGCTTGATGTTCGCGGCCACCTCCCGGCGCAGGTCCCCCTCGACCCGGCAGGTGCCCTGGATCACCGAGGCGATCTTCGCGACCTCCTCCTCGGTAAGGTCCTTGGCCCTCGTGTCCGGGTTGACCCCGGCCTCGGCTATGACCTTCGCCGATTTCGCCGGGCCGATCCCGTAGATGTAGGTGAGGGCCGCCTCGATCCTTTTCTCCTTCGGTATGTCGACGCCTACGATACGCGGCATGTCACTGCTCCTTCTTCCCGAACACCGCCCGGATTCGGATCCTGGGCCGGAGGCCCCGGACCGCCTCAGCCCTGGCGCTGCTTGTGCCGCGGGTTGGTACAGAGCACCCGCACCACCCCCTTGCGGCGGACGATCTTGCACTTCTCGCAGATCCTGCGCACCGATGCCCTGACCTTCATGGCTCCCCTCTCATCCCGCCCATCCGCGCCGGCCCCCCTCACTTGACGCGGTAGATGATCCTCGCCTTGGAAAGGTCGTACGGCGACATCTCGAGCAGCACCTTGTCGCCGGGCAGGATCCTGATGAAATGCATCCGCATCCGCCCCGAGATATGGGCGAGGACCCGGTGCCCCCCCGCGATATCCACCCTGAACATGGTGTTGGGGAGCACCTCCGCCACTATCCCCTCGACCTTTATCGCCTCTTCTTTTTTAGGCATGTGAGCACCTCGGGCCCGTCGTCCGTGATCGCGATCGTGTCCTCCCAATGCGCCGACGGCCTGCCGTCCATCGTGACGACGGTCCATCCGTCCGATAGGACCCGCACCGCGTGCGTGCCCGCGTTGAGCATCGCCTCCACGGCGAACGTCATTCCGGCCTTCAGCCGCGGCCCGGTGCCCGGCGTGCCGTAGTTCGGTATCTGCGGGTCCTCGTGCAGCCGGGACCCTATCCCGTGGCCGACGTAATCCCTCACCACCGAGAAGCCGTTCGCGGCGGCGCGGCCCTCGATGGCGTGCGAGAGGTCGTGGAGCCATCCCCCGGCGACGGCCTTCCCGATCGCGTCCTCCACGGCGAACCGCGCCGCATCCAGAAGGCGCCCGTTCTCCGAGGCCCCCCCCCCGGCCGCGAAGGTGCGCGCCATGTCGGCGAAGTAGCCGTCGTACTCGACACCCACGTCGAGGCTGACGATGTCCCCGGCGGCGAGCCTCCTGCGCCCCGGGATGCCGTGCACGACCTCCTCGTTCACCGAGACGCAGATGCTCGCCGGGTAGCCCCGGTACCCCTTGAACGCCGAGCGCGCCCCGCACCCCCTGATGAACGCCTCGGCCGCCCGGTCCAGCTCGGCGGTCGTCACGCCCGGGGCGATCATCCCCCCGACCGCCGCCATCAACTCGGCGGTTATGGCGCCGGAGACCCGCATCTTGTCTATCTCTGAGGCGGATTTGATTATTATCATTCCCGCCCCAGCGCCCGCATGATCTGCATGAACGTCCCCTGCACCGGGGCGTCGCTGTTCACCGTGGCGAGGATACCCTTTGCGCGGTAATACTCTATGAGCGGGGCCGTCTGCTCCGAGTAGACCTTGAGCCGGTTGCGCACGGTCTCCTCCGAGTCGTCCCGCCTCTGCTCCAGCGCCCCCCCGCAAGCGTCGCAGACCCCCTCCTTCTTCGGGGGGACGTTGACGACATGGTAATTCGCGCCGCACGACTTGCAGACCCGCCTCCCGCCGAGGCGCTGGAGGACCACGTCCTCGTGGGCCTTCATGTAGAAGACACGGTCGAGCGCCTGCCCGAGCCCGGCGAGAATGGCGTCGAGCCCCTCCGCCTGGGGCAGCGTCCGGGGGAAGCCGTCCAGGAGGAAGCCGCGGCCCCGGCAGTCGTCCATCGAGAGGCGCTCGCGCACCAGGGCGACGGTGACGTCGTCGGGCACCAGGTTCCCCTTCCCCCAGTAGCGGTCGTGGGCGGCCACGCCGAGGCCGGTCCCGGCCTTGTACGCCTCCCGGAACATATTCCCGGTCGAGATATGCGGGATGCGGAACTCATCGCAGAGCACCTTCGCCTGCGACCCCTTTCCCGCCCCCGGGGGGCCCAGCAGTATGATCCTCATGCCATATACCCCGTGTCCGAACGCCGTCACCGCCCCCTGATGCGCCCCTTCCGCATGAACCCGTCGTAGTGGCGCATCACGAGATGCGACTCCACCTGCCGCATGGTGTCCAGCATCACCCCGACGATGATCAGGAGCCCGGTCCCGCCGAAGAACTGCGAGATGGTGTAGGAGACGTTCATGTAACCCGCTATTATGCTCGGGAAGACCGCTATGGCGGCGAGAAAGAAGGCCCCGGGCAGGGTGATGCGGTTCATCACCTTCTCGAAAAAATCGGCCGTGGGCTTTCCGGGGCGGATCCCCGGAACGAACGCCCCGCTCTTCTTCATGTTGTCCGCCAGGTCGATCGGGTTGAAGGTGATCGCCGTGTAGAAGTAGCAGAAGAAGACGATCAGGATCACCTCGAGCAACGTGTAGAGCATCCCCCCCGGGCGCAGGGCGTTCATCGCCTCCCGCAGCCACTCCCACGGGGTGAAGCTGCCGACCGTGGCGGGGAAGAGGAGGATGGACGAGGCGAAGATTATCGGGATGACCCCCGCCTGGTTTACGCGCAGCGGGATGTAGGTGCTCTGGGCGCTGTAGATCTTCCTGCCGCGTATCTGCTTGGGCCTCTGTATCGGGATCCTGCGCTGCCCCTCGGTCACCAGCACCACCGCGGCCACGACGAGCGCCGCGATCACCGCCATGCCCACGACCGCCGGGAGGCGGATGGTGCCGGTCCGCGCGAGCTCGTAGACCTCGAAGACGGCGTTCGGGAGCCTGGAGATGATCCCCGCGGTGATGATGAGCGAGATCCCGTTCCCGATCCCGTTCTCGGTGATCTGTTCGCCCAGCCACATGATGAAGATGGTGCCGGCTGTGATGCTGATGATGATCATTAGGCGGGTCGCCCAACCCGCGTTCGGGACCACGTGCTGCCCCCCCGAGGCGCTCAGCGTCTCGAGGTAGCGTGTGATCATCCCGGCCTGGAAGACGCAGAGGAGCACCGTTCCGTACCGGGTGTACTGGTTGATCTTCCTCCGGCCCGCCTCCCCCTCCTTGGCCATCCGCTCGAGCGAGGGTACGACCGCCGTGAGGAGCTGGAGGATTATGGAGGCGCTGATGTACGGCATGATGCCGAGGGCGAAGATGGTGCAGTTCGCGAGGGCCCCCCCCGAGAACATGTTCATCATGCCGAACAGGTTGCCGCCCGCGCCCTGCTTCGCGAGGTCCGCGAATATCAGCCCGAGCGCCTTGGCGTCGACGCCGGGGGTCGGAACCCAGGCCCCGAGGCGGTATACGACGAGGAGGCCGAGCGTGAACAGTATCCTGGCCCTCAGCTCCCCGATCCTGAACATGTTCCTGAACGCCGTTATCATGCCCGCCTCACGCGCCCGGCCGCCGCCGCGCCGTCACTTCGCCCCGCGCCCGCCCGCCTTCGCGGCGAGGCGCACGGTGCCGCCCGCCGCCTCGATCTTCCTCCGGGCGGAGGCGCTGAACGCGTCGGCCACGACCTCGAGCCGCTTCACGAGCCCCCCGTCCCCGAGCACCTTCACCCCGGCGCTCCTCCCC
>CALLYX010000375.1 GCA_937858775.1 uncultured bacterium
CGCCGCAAGTAGAACGTATCCGGCGAGGCGCACGACCCCAAGTCCGGCGCTGTCCGCCCTCCCCCCCATAGGCTATAATCCCCTCCGGATACCCGGCAAGGAAACGGCATCCGCTTGCGTGGGGCCGGGGGGGGGAGGGGGACGATGATACGGATCAAGCGTGTCTACGAGAAGGCGGAGAAGGGCGACGGGTTCCGCGTGCTGATCGACCGGCTCTGGCCGCGGGGGCTGCGCAAGGACGAGGCCAAGATCGATCTCTGGGCGAAGGAGATCGCGCCGAGCGACGCGCTGAGGAAATGGTTCGCCCACGACCCGGGGAAGTGGGCGGCCTTCAGGAAGAGGTACGCCAGGGAGCTCGGCGGGAAGCCGGAACAACTCGCCGTTCTCAGGGCGCGCGCGAAAGGCGGCGACGTGACGCTTCTCTACGGAGCGAAGGAAGAGCGTTTCAACAACGCCGTCGCCCTCCGCGAATACCTCCAGGCGAAGGGCTGATCCCCCGCCGCGCCGTCCGCCGGCGCGGCGCCGGCTGCCGGAGAACCGGCGTCCGCAGGTTCCAGGCGACGGCGCGCCCGAGCGCGGCGACGCAATCCCACCTGCCCCGCAGGGCGAACAGGGCGGCCGGCTTGGCGAGCTTCGCCGCCGCGAAATAAGGCAGGAAGAGGAGGAGGAACGCCGGCCAGCCGAGGTGCTTCCGCGCGTAGATGAGCCTCCCACGCGTCAGGTAGTAGAGATGCCCCGGGCTCCCCTCGCCGAGCGTCGCCGCCTTCCGGTGCCGGACGCGCGCGCGGGGGGCGTATAGGATCCGGAGGCCGGCGCGACGCGCCCGGCGGCAGAGGTCGAGCTCCTCCGAGTAAGAGAAGAACTGCTCGTCGAAGAGGCCCACCTCCTCGCAGAGGCGCCGCGAGAGAAGAAGGGCGCAGCCGGGGGCGGCGTCGAGTTCCCGCTCCATGTCGTACTGACCCCTGTCCGCCTCGCCCTCCCCCACCGGAATCCCCTGCGCGATATAGTGGAGGTTGCGGTAACCCGCGTACTGTATGACGCCCGGGGAGAGCGCGTCGAGCACCTTCGGGCTCACGATCCCCGCCCCGCTTCCCCGCGCCGCGTCGAGGAGGGCGCCGAGGGCGTCCGGCGCCACGGTGCAGTCGTTGTTGAGCACGAGGACGTGCGAGGCCCCGCCGGCGAGGGCCGCCTTGATGCCGACGTTGTTCCCCCCGGCGTAGCCGAGGTTTTCGCTGTTACGTATCAACACGATGGAAGGGAACTCGCGGGCGATGCGCTCCGCGGAGCCGTCGCCGGAGCCGTTGTCGACCACGATGATCTCCGGCGCCCCCCCCTCCGAGGCGAGTAGCGAGCGGACGCACGCGATGGTATCGTCCGCGCGTCGGTGGTTGAGCACCACGGCCGCGACCCCCCGGCCCCCCGCGCCGCGCGCGCCGTTCACTCCTTCACCCCGCGCTTCTCAACGACCCCCCGGTACACCTCCTCGTATCGCCGGGCGTTCTCCTCCAAGGTCATGCAGGGGCGCGGGAGGTTCGCCCGCATCTCCCCGAGGAGCGCCGGCCTCCCGAGAAGATCCTCGATCCGGGCGGCGAGCGAGGCCGGGTCGCCCGGGGAGAAGAACAGGCCGTCCACGCCGTCCCGCACGACGTCGGCCGGCGCGCCGGCTCGCGAGACGAGGACCGGGAGGCCCGCGGCCCACGCCTCCCATAGCACCAGGTTGAACGTCTCGTGCCAGAGCGACGGGATGGCAAGGATGTCGAACCGTGCGAGTATGCCGGGGAGGTCCTCGGGGCGGTATCTCCCGCCGACGTCCGCCTGTCCCGCCGGAAGGCGGCGGGCGACCGCGCGGAAGTACCGGTCGAACGAATCCGGGTACGCCCTTCCGCGTATCTGCAGGCGGACCCGCGACGGGTCGAATCGCCGCAGCGCCTGCAGCAGCGTGATTACCCCCTTGTGCGGCATCACCGTCCCGGCGTAGCCGATCACCAGGGGCCGCGACCCGTCGTACGGGGCGAGCGGCCCGCGGGCGGGGGGCGGGAACGGCGGGGCCCCGTGCGGGATGACGGCGATCCGCCCGGGGGGGACGCCGGCGGCCTCGTAGACGCCGCGGGCGCGCTCCGAGGGGGCGACCAGCGCCTCGGCCGCAGCGAGGCAGCCCATGAGCATCGAGAAGCGCTCGCCGTATAGGCGGTCGAGCCGCTTCGTCCTCCTGGGCAGGACGGCCCGCTGGACGGCGGCGCACGCGGCGAGGCACGCCCGCTCCCCCGGGATCCGGCCCGCGACAGCAGCGGCTCGCTTCATTCGCCCGATCGCCGCGGAGGCCATGGAGACGAGCGTTCCCCGCGCGCAGTAGCGGGCGCAATTCCTTCCGCCGTCGGGGCCGGCGCAGATGCTCCCGTCCGGGCGGAGGAGCTGCACCCGCGGGCAGGCGTACCAGTAGTCGTGAAGGGAGATGACCACGGGGATCCCGCGGCGCCGGGCGATGCCGGGTATCCCCCAGGAGCATCCGGCGAGGTGCTGGATGTGGACGAGATCGGTCGCCTCCCGCCCGAGCTCCTCCTCGAAGATCTCCTCGATGCGCGGATGGTGCTCGAGGCGGCCACGCTCGTCGAGCCGGAGGAAGTTGTTCACGACGCGCACCACCCGGATCCCGTCGAGGTGTCCCCGCAGCGTCTTGTACTCGGGCCAGCCCGGCCGCTCCTCCCGCGTGAGGACGGAGACGCCGTGCCCCATCGCCTTCATCGCCGCGCAGAGGCGCTGCGCGCACAGTTCCGTCCCGGCCGTCGCGGTCGGCGGGTAGCCGTGGACGACGTAGAGTATCTTCATGCCTTCCCGTTCACGCCGCGCCGTCCAGTATCTTCTTCTGCCGGGAGAGCGCCGCGCGGAGCCGCGCCGGCAGCGCCTCCGAGTGCTCCCCGAGCCACCGCCCCAGCACGCACGCCGAGTGGTACGGGAGGCTGTAGAGGAGCCTCGCCGCCGGAAGGCCCTTCCTCCTCGCGTAGGAGATGTCGTCCCTCAGCGACACGGCGGCTGTCTTCGCCGACCGCCCGACGGTGATCGGAGGCGCGAGGCGCGCCGCCCGGACGAAGCGGCCGTAGTCGTAATGCTGGCGGAGCTGCTCGCGCAGGGATAAATCGTGGCTGTGGATCACCGCAGAGGACGGCTCGTAGACGACGGCATACCCCGCCAGCAAGACCCGCTCCGCCCAGTCGGCGTCCTCCCCGAACTCCACCCGCCGGAACGGGAAGCGCTCCCAAACGGAGCGGCGCAGGCAGGAGCTCGTGTTGGCGAAATAGACGAAATACGGCTTCCTCTCCTCGAGCTCCCGCCGGGACCCCACCCTCTTGACGATCCGGTCGAGCCCGCCGCCCTGCGGCCACTCCTCGACGATCTGGCGCTCCAGCGGAAGCGGGCATCCCGGGCGCGGGATATGCCGGCTGAAGGAGCCGGCCACAGACGGGTCGCCCCGGAGCGGCGCGCACAGGTTCCGCAGCCACGCCCCGTCCGCGGGGAGCGCGTCCTGCGTGAGGAAGACGATCAATCCGCCGCTGGATTCCCCCGCGCCGAGGTTCCTGGTCTCGCCGTGGTTGAACTCCTCAGGGCGTATCCGGACGACCCTCGCCCCGCGCCGGGCGGCGATGGAGAGGGTGTCGTCGATCGAGCCCGAATCCACGACCACCACTTCCGGGCGCCCCTCCCCCTCCTGGGAGAAGACGGAGGCGAGCTGGGCGTCGAGGAAGCGGCCAGCGTTCTTGACCGGGATGACGACCGACACCGCCGGCCCGCCCATCGCGCCCTCCCAACCCCCGCGTATCCCCGCCGGATAAGGAAAAGCCGCCCCCCCCGAGCGGGGGCGGGGCCGCCGCGCGCGGCCCCCATCGAGAA
>CALLYX010000376.1 GCA_937858775.1 uncultured bacterium
GGCCGGGCCTTCCACCCCGTTCCCCGGTTCACGTAGAGGAGCGTCTTCTTGACGCGGTAGAGGCCGGCGAGATACGGCCCACGCCGCGCGTAGCCGGAAAATTGATGGAGGGCCGGGATGCCGATCTGCCCGCCGTGCGTATCCCCGGAGAAGACAATCTGCGCCCCGGCGAGCGCCGCCTGCTTGACCTCGGCCGGCCTATGCGCGAGGACGATGACCGCCCCGCCCTCGGGGACGCTCTCCCGGAGCGACCCCCACGGAAAATCCGCCCCGGCCCCTATGAGGCCGAGGCCGCGTTCGCCCGCGCCCGGCCAGCGGAGGGAGACGGCCCGGTTGGCCAAAAGGGCGACCCCGGCCCGGCGCCAACCCGGATCGCCCCAGCGGTCGTTGATCAGCGCCTCGTCGTCGTCCCCGGGTATCGCGTAGCTCCAGATCCGGGGGGAGACCGTCCGGGCAAATGCCCAGAAATCGGCAAGCGCCTCCCGTCGCGACACGAGATCCCCGGTGTAGAAGAGCACGTCCGGAGCGATCCGCCCCAGCGCGCGAGAGAGCTCCCGTTCGAGGAATCCTGATGGGCCCCTGAAGTGGAGATCGGAGACCTGGGCGACGGTGAGCGGCCCGACCGCCTCGGCGAGCTCGGGGGAGACGATGGTCACGCGCTCGACCTTGAGCCAGTTCGGCTCGAGGAGAAACGCGTCGAAATACGCCGTGGCCATCGCCGCGCACATGAATGCTACGAGCGCGGATGCGACGAGGAGCAACTTTCGCATCACTCCCCTTCGGCGGGCAGGTCGAACTCCATCGCGCCGGCGGCCGGCGTCGGGCCGGCGACGGCCCCTGGCCGCGCCTCACCGGCGACGGGCCTGACGACGGCGATGGGGGGGCGGAGAAGGCGGAACAGCCTGCCCGCGAGGAGGTACCCGATCCCAAGGCCGAGGCAGGCGCCGACGATCACGAGCACTATCTTGTCGAGGCCGCCGGATGCGGCCCGGGCGGGGCGCTCACCGGCGGCGATGCGCTCCTTGACGCGGATTCGCACCACGGGTGCGTCGCGGCCGTTCTTACTCACCCCGCGGCCCCGGCGGCGGCGCCTCGCCGCCCTCGTCGATCCTCTTCACGGCGGGCTGGGCGGGGCGGGGCGGCTCGTTGAGGGTCGCGGGGGG
>CALLYX010000377.1 GCA_937858775.1 uncultured bacterium
GCGCCTTCCCTATGATTGCGCCGGAGAGACCCCCTCGGCCGACCGCCGCCAGGCGCCGC
This sequence comes from uncultured bacterium, assembly GCA_937858775.1. GTDB lineage: Bacteria > Auribacterota > Tritonobacteria > UBA1439 > UBA1439 > UBA1439. Next base: position 60 of record CALLYX010000377.1, read on the forward strand.
ACGTGCGCCTCGGTCCCGACCCCCCCCGATGCGATCACCGGAACGCGGGCCGCGGCGCATATCCTCTCCAAGGCCTCGAAATTGGGCCCGGACAAGGTGCCGTCCGTGGCGACGTCCGTGTAGATCACCCCCCCCGCCCCGTCCTCCTCCACATCCGCCAGCAGGTCGACCGCCTTCACGCCCGAGTCGGTTTTCCATCCCTCCACGGCGACGACGCCGTTTCTGGCGTCGAGCCCCACGAAGATCCTATCCCCGAACTCGCCGACGGCCGCCCGAAGCAGCGCGCGGCCGCTGATGGCCGCGGTGCCGAGGATGGCACGTTCCACCCCGAGCTTGAATACCTTCCGCACGGCCTCGATGGATCTGAGGCCGCCGCCGAACTCCACCGGCAGAGAAGCCCCCGCGATGATCTCCCTGAGCGCGCGCAGGTTCTGCGGCTCCCCCGTGAACGCCCCGTCCAGGTCCACCACGTGCAGGAAGACCGCCCCTTCCCGTTTCCAGCGCAGCGCCATCGCGGCCGGGTCGCCGCCGTAGACGGTCTCCCGGTCCTCGCGCCCCTGGAAGAGCCGCACGCACTTTCCGCCCCTGATATCTATCGCCGGGATGACGATCATGGTTCGTCTCCATTCGCCGGGCGGGCGGCGGCCCGTTCCGCGGCGAACGCCACGAAGTTCCGGATCATCGCGAGTCCGGCGCGCTGGCTCTTCTCGGGGTGGAACTGCGTCGCGATGATGTTGTCTTTCCATATCGCGGAGGCGAAGGTCATCCCGTACTCCGTCGCGGACGCCGAGACCGCGGGGTCCTCCGGCTCGGGATAGAACGAGTGGGCGAAATAGACGTACGCCCCGTCCTGCACCCCGCGGAAGATGGGGCAACGACCGGCGGGCGGGGGGTCGATCCCGAGCCGCGCCGGATCCTGAACCCCCGCCCCTCGCGCGGGCGTCCGCGCATCGCCGCCCCCGGGAAAGGCGATCGTGTTCCACCCCACGTGCGGGATCTTGAGGGATCCGGAGAACCTGCGCACCCGCCCCGGAATGATGCCGAGGCCCGGCACACCTGGCGCTTCCTCGCTGGAGGGGAAGAGGATCTGGAGGCCGAGACAGAGGCCGAGATACGGCCTGCCGGAGCGGATGAAGCCGGCGACGGCGTCCTTCATTCCGGAGCGGGCCAGGCCCCCGGCGCAGTCGCCGAACGAACCTACGCCGGGGACTACGAGCGCGTCGGCCGCCGCGACCTCGCCGGGGTCGCCGGCGAGGGCGACCGCCCCCCCGCACGCCTCGAACGCCTTCCGGACGCTGTGGAGATTCCCCATCCCGTAGTCAACGATCAGGATCCTCGTCGCGCGATGCATCTTGATGCCTCGGCCGCCGTCCCCCGGGGTGTCCATGGAGAGGCGCCGGCCTCAAAGCGTACCCTTCGTCGACGGGACCCCCTTCGAAGCCCCGCCCCTCGCCGCGGCCGCTGCGAGCGACCGGGCGACCCCTTTGAAGACGGCCTCGATGATATGGTGCGCGTTCCTCCCGCTGATGAGGCCGATGTGGAGCGTCAGGCCGGCGTGGTTCACCAACGCCCGGAAGAACTCCTCGACGAGCTGAGTGTCGAAAGAGTCGATCTTCCTCCTCCCGACCTTCACCTGATAGGAGAGGTGCGGCCTCCCGCTCACATCGAGCGCCACCGACACCAGCGCCTCGTCCATCGGAAGGGTGCAGAAGCCGTACCGGACGATCCCCTCCTTGCGCCCGAGCGCCTTTCTTATCGCCTCCCCGAGACAGATGCCGATATCCTCGACGGTGTGGTGGGCGTCGACGCGGAGGTCCCCCTTCGCCGCGAGGAAGAGATCCATCCCGCCGTGCGCGGCGAGGAGCTCGAGCATATGGTCGAGGAAGCCGATCCCGGTATTCACCCTTGCCTTCCCCGTCCCATCCAGCGCCAGCGCCAGGCGTATATCGGTCTCCCGCGTCTTCCGTGCGACTTCAGCGCGCCTCGGTTTCATCGCCGTCCTCCGGTCGGCCCCCCGCCCCCCTTGGAGCCTATTATCTCGGCGATCTGTTCCAGGAGCCGCTCGATCTCATCGTCGGTGCCGACGCTGATGCGCAGGCAGTCCCGGAGGCGGGGGGTGTCATAGTAGCGCACGAGGATGCGCCGGTTCTTGAGGTACGTGTAGATCTGTCCGGCCGGATACGAGCTTATGCGTGCGAGCACGAAGTTCGATTCCGACGGGAAGACGAAAAAGCCAAGCCGCTCGAGGCGCGCGGCGAGCCGCTTCCGGGTTGCGACGATCTTTCGGGCGTTCTCTTTCATCCATTCGACATCCTCGAGCGCCGCGAGCCCCCCGGCGATGGCCATCCGGCTCACGTTGTACGAATCCTTGACCTTGGCGAACTCGGCGATGATCGCGCGGTCCGCGAGGGCGTACCCCACCCTCAGGCCGGCGAGCGAGTACGATTTCGAGAGCGTCCTGAGGATGACGACGTTCTTGTGGGATTGCAGGAGCCCGGCGCAATTCCCCCTGGCGAAATCCACATACGCCTCGTCCACCACGAGGACCCCGGAGATCGAGGAGGCGATCCGCGCGAGCGTCTCCTCGGGGACGACCGTCCCGGATGGCGAGTTGGGGTTCGCCACGAATACGAGGCGCGCCCTGGACGGGATGAGCGAGGGGTTCAGCGAGTAGTCGTCCCGGTAAGGCACGGCGACGTAGCGGGCGCCCTGGATCCCGCAGAGCGTGGCGTAGAGGGTGTAGGTCGGAGAAGGGCTCGCGACGAGGTCACCGGCGTCGGCGAACGTGCGGACGGCGATGGTGAGGAGCTCGTCGGAGCCGTTCCCGGCGAGCGTCTGATCCACCGGCACGTTGCAGAGCCCGGCGATCCGGGCGCGGAGTCTCGCCGCCATCGGGTCGGGATAGAGCTGCAGGCGCGAGGCCTCCTCGGCGAGCGCCGCCGCCACCCTCGGCGACGGCGGGTACGGATTCTCGTTGGTGTTGAGCTTGATGAAGCCGTCCGCCGCGGGCTGTTCCCCCGGAACGTACCCTTGCATCCTGGCGATGTTTTTCCGTATCACTCCCATGACAGACGCCGCCATCCCCTGCCCCCGGCGCATCGAATGCGAAGGGCGCGCACGTGGGCTTCCAACCCCTCGATCTCCGCCAAACGCCCCGCCGACGGGGCCGCCTTGCGCAACGATTTCCTGTCGTAGCGGACGCAGCTGATCCGTTTGAGAAAGGTCTCGACGGAGAGCCCCTGCGCGAAGCGCGCCGCGCCGCCGGTCGGCAGCACATGGCTCGGCCCCGCGACATAGTCCCCCAGCGCCGCCGGGCTGTACGGCCCCAGGAAGACGGCGCCGGCGTTCCGCACGGAGGCGAGCACTGTCAGCGGCTCGGCGGTGACGATCTGGAGGTGCTCCGGGGCCATCCGGTTCGCCCGCCTGACCGCGTCCGTGAGACTCCGGCACTTGACGATGCGTATCCCCGCCCCACCCTGCTTGATGAGCGGGGCGAGCCTCGGGAGGGCCCTCGCCTGGGCGCGCACGGCGCTTCTCACCCGGGAGGCGAGGGCCGCGGACGGTGTGAAAAGGACGGCGGAGCTCAGCGGATCGTGCTCCGCCTGGGAGAGCAGATCGGCGGCGATGAACGCGGCGTCCGCGCCGCCATCCGCGATGACGGCCACCTCGCTCGGGCCGGCCGTCATGTCGATCCCAACGGCGCCGTATAGCTGGCGTTTCGCCTCGGTCACGTAGATGTTGCCGGGCCCGGCGATCAGGTCGACCCTCGGGATCCTTTTCGTGCCGAGGGCGAGCGCGGCGATGGCCTGCGCCCCCCCCGCGCGCACGACCATGCCGGCCCCGAGCTCCGCACACGCCGCCAGGATATACGGGTTCACGCCCCCCTCTCTCCCCGGCGGCGTCGCCACGATGATCTCCTCCACCCCGGCGACGCGGGCCGGCACGATCGTCATCACGGCCGTGGAGACCAGCGGCGCGGTCCCGGCCGGGATGTAGAGCCCGGCCCGATGCACGGGAGTATAGACCCAGCCGACCTGGGCCCCGTGCACGTTCCTGAACATCTCCGGGCGGGGCAGTTGCCTGCGGTGATAGGCGGCGATGACGCGCGCAATCCCGTGGACGAGCCGTACGAAACCGTGTCCGACGGCGCGGATCGCCGCGGACGTCTCTCGCCGGCTTACGATGAGCGAGGCGGGGCCGATCCTCGCGCGGTCGTATTTCCGCGTGAGGCGGACGACGGCGCGATCCCCTTCCCTGCGCACCTGGCCGATGATCCGCGCCACCGAGCGTTCGAGCGTATCCTCGGCGCCGTTGGCTTTCATCCGTTCACCTGTTTCAGCGACCGCTCGATCAGCCCCGGGGCCGACGCGAGCGCCTCGCCGAGCTTTTCGGGCGACCGGCCGCCCGCCTGGGCCATCTGCGGCCTTCCGCCGCCGCTCCCCCCGATGATCTTCGCGAGCTCCTTGACGATCGCGCCGGCGTTCAATCCGCGCCCCACGAGGTCTTCCGTCACCATGCAGACGAGATTCGCCCTCCCGTCGCCGGTCGAGCCGAGCAGCACCACGCCGCGCCCCAGTGCCCGCCTCACGCGGTCCCCGGCCGCCCGGAGGGCGTCGACCCGCGCGCCCCCCAGCTCCGCTGCGACGAGCCGCGCGCCGCCGGCGTCCCGGGCCCGCGCGACGAGCGCCTCCGCGTCGATCTCCCCGCCGCCCCCCGGATCGGCGGCGGCTGATTTCCTCAGCCGCTTGGCCTCCACGCGGAGGGCCTCGACGCGTTCCACCACGTCCTCCGGGTCCGTCCTGAATAACCGGGAGATCTCCTGAACCTGAACCGCCCGGCGGCGCGCCAGCCGCCAGGCGGCGTTTCCACAGAGGGCCTCGATCCGCCGAACGCCGGCCGCGACGGACGACTCGCCCAGAATCGTGAAGAGCCCGATCTCGCCGGCCGCGCGGACGTGCGTCCCGCCGCAGAGCTCCCTGCTGTAGCCGCCCACGTCGACCACCCTGACGCTGTCGCCGTATTTCTCGCCGAAGATGGCTATGATATCCCGGGTGCGCGCCTCCTCGAAGGGCATCTCGTACGTCCCCACCGGCGCGTTCTCCCGGATCCTGGCGTTGACGATCTCCTCGACCCTTTCGATCTCGCGCGGCGACATCGCCGTGAAATGGGTGAAGTCGAAACGCAACCTCCCGGGCTCCACCAGCGAACCTGCCTGCTTGACGTGCTCGCCGAGCACCAGCCGGAGGGCGTGTTGCAGCAGGTGCGTGCCGGTGTGGCATCGCGCGGTCTCCGCCCGTGTCTCCGCGTCCACCTCGGCGCGGATCCTCTCCCCGCGACGCAGGGTCCCTGCGACCGTCTTCGCCCGGTGAACGACAAGGCCGGGGAGCGGCGAGCGCGCCTCCGTGACGATAGCCGTCGCCCCCCCGCCGCTAACCCTTCCCCGGTCACCGACCTGCCCCCCCGACTCGGCGTAAAAAGGCGTCGTCTCAAGGACCAGCTCACCCTCCTCACCCTCGGGAAGGGCGGAGACCTCCGCGCCGTCCTTTATGATCGCCGCAATCGTCGTGTCGGCGGCCTCGGCCCCGTAGCCGCTGAACGGCGTGCCCCCCAGGCGGGCGGCGATATCGCGATAGACCGCGGCGACGGCCTTCGCGGGCGCCGCCTTCTTCGCGGTCGCGGCCTTCTTCGCCGCCGGAGCCGCCTTCTTCGCGGTAGCAGCCTTCCTGGCCGGCGCGGCCTTCTTCGCCGCGGTGGCAGCCTTCTTGGCCGGAGCCGCCTGCTTGGCCGGAGCGGATGCTTTGCTCACGGCCCTGCGGGCCGACGAGACAGCCGACTTGGCCGCGGCCATGACTCGCGTGGCAACCATCCCTGGATCCTCATTTCGTCGTCGATGACGTGGTGGCGGGCAAGTGCAGTCCGGCACTTCTGCAATGCTTTTTCCGCCTCTGCCTTGTATTCATCGAGCTCTCCCTTTTCGACTCGCGCATTCTGATTCTCTATCCACGTCTTGTATTCTCGAGCTAGTCCCGCCAGAGTCTCGATCAGCTTATCCGTTTCCAGCTCCGACAAAGTCTTCATGTCCAGCTCGAGTGCATCCAACCCCGGAATCTCACTGGTACTTGGCGCTTCCGTCATGGGCACGTCATAATCGGGGATCACGACCGTCTCAAGGCTAACCGCGCGACCGACAGCCCCCTCGGCTGTCGTCGCATGCACGCTCACTCCATGACCGCTCGCGAATTCGATCTTATCGCGGTAGAGCATCGTGAGGGCTGCCCTGTCCTCGTCGTCAGACCCCATCGCGCTCGATATCTTCTTGCAGAAGATGGGCGTTCCGTCAGGGGAGGTGACCACCAGTTTGGGCTGGAATAGCCAAGTCTCGTCCTTGTTCTTTTCCTGGGCTTCCTGCGCGTTTACGAGAAAAAGGGTTATAATCTTTTCGGCGTCCTTCGATGTGGCGCGAACGATCCCTTCGATCCTCACGTCAGGCCGATCCGGATCGGGAACGAGAGCCTTTATGGGTCCAGGCGTGAGGGCTAGGCTTATTGTTCCCCCAGCGGGCTCTCGCTTCCAAACCGTTCTTGCCTGCCCGGCATCAGTCATGTGGACTTCGCTCTTCGTTCTCTGATAG
>CALLYX010000378.1 GCA_937858775.1 uncultured bacterium
ATCGAGCACCGCGTCATGCTGCCGCACGGGATGGAGGGGACGGTCGAGAAGATCGCGGAGGGGGATCTCACGCTCGATGACGCCGTCGCCGTCGTCGCGACGAAGGACGGGTCGAGAGAGGTGCCGCTGCTCCAGAGGTGGCCGGTGCGCACGCCGCGCCCCGTGAGGAGGCGCATCCCCCCGGTGGCGCCGCTCGTGACCGGGCAGCGTGTGCTCGATATGCTCTTCCCGATCTCGAAGGGCGGCACCGCCTGCGTGCCGGGGCCCTTCGGGAGCGGAAAGACCGTCGTCCAGCACCAGCTCGCCAAGTGGGCCGACGCGGACCTGATAGTCTATGTCGGCTGCGGCGAGCGCGGCAACGAGATGACCGAGGTGCTGATCGAGTTCCCCGAGCTCCCGGACCCCAGAACGGGCAGGCCCCTCATCGAGCGGACCGTCCTCGTGGCGAACACCTCCAACATGCCCGTGGCGGCGCGCGAGGCGTCCGTCTTCACCGGGATCACCATCGCCGAGTATTACCGCGACATGGGATACAGCGTCGCCCTGATGGCCGATTCGACCTCCCGCTGGGCGGAGGCGATGCGCGAGATGTCGGGCCGCCTGGAGGAGATGCCGGGCGAGGAGGGGTACCCGGCGTACCTCGCCTCCCGGATCGCGAGCTTCTATGAGCGCGCCGGGCGCGTGCTCTGCGAGGGGAGCGCCGAGCGCGAGGGGAGCCTCTCGGTGATCGGCGCGGTCAGCCCACCCGGCGGCGACCTCTCCGAGCCGGTGGTGCAGGCGACGCTCCGCGTCGTGAAGGTCTTCTGGCGCCTCGACGACCGGCTCGCCGGCCAGCGCCACTTCCCCGCCATCAACTGGCTCTCCTCCTACTCACTCTACCAGGAGCTCGTGGACAGGGCGTGCGACGAGGGGGTGAGCCGGTACTGGTCGAAGAACCGCCAGGGGGCGATGGCGATCCTCAAGCGCGAGTCCGAGCTCGAGGAGCTCGTGCGCCTCGTCGGGATGGACGCCCTCTCCCCGCAGGACCGCCTGCTGATGGAGGCGGCGAAGATGGTCCGCGAGGATTTCCTCCACCAGAACGCGCACGACCCGGTGGACGCCTACACCTCCCTGCCGAAACAGTTCAAGCTGCTCCAGGTCATTCTCGCCTTCTACCATTTCGCCTACCGCGCGATCTCCCTCGGGGTCGAGCTCGACGACCTGGTAGCCCTCCCCGTGCGAACGGAGATCTCGCGCGCCAAAGGCATCCCGGAGGATTCGCTCGGCGAGATCGACGAGCTCAAGGAAAGGGTCCGCGCCTCGATAGATTCACTCAAACCAAGCGGAGAAAAGTCATGAGGAAGGAATACCTGACCGTGGAGAACATCGTCGGCCCGCTCATGCTGGTGCAGGACGTGGGCGGCGTCTCCTTCGCGGAGATAGCCGAGATCATCATGCCCGGCGGCGCGGTGCGGCACGGGCAGGTTCTCGAGGTGCACGAGGACAAGGCTCTCGTGCAGGTCTTCGAGGGGACGAGCGGGCTCACCCCGGGGGCGGTGCGGGTGAAATTCCTGGGGAAGGGCCTCCAGCTCGGCCTCTCCCGCGATATCGTGGGGAGGATGTTCGACGGTTTCGGGCGGACGATCGACGGCGGCCCCCCGCTCATCCCGGAGAAGTATCTCGACGTCAACGGCGTCCCGATCAACCCGGAGGCGCGCGACTACCCCATGGAGTTCATCCAGACGGGAATCTCCACGATCGACGTCTTGAACACGCTCGTCCGCGGGCAGAAGCTCCCGATCTTCTCCGCGTCGGGGCTGCCGCACTCGCGCCTCGCCGCGCAGATCGCCCGGCAGGCGAAGGTGCTGAAGACCGGGGAGCAGTTCGCCGTCGTCTTCGCGGCGATGGGGATCACCTTCGAGGAGG
>CALLYX010000379.1 GCA_937858775.1 uncultured bacterium
AAGGTGCTGGTCCGGGTCAGGGGAAGGTCCCGCGCCTCCGCCCCCTCCACGTACAGATCCTCGCCGGCGGCGTTCCTCAAGACCCCGTAGACCCGCCCGAACGGGTCGATGAAGCAGGAGAGCCCCGTGTTCGTGGCGCGGACCATCCCGACGCAATTCTCCACGCAACGGAAGACCGCGTGCGCCATGTGCTGGTACGGCTGGCTTGTCCGTCCGAACCAGGCGTCGTTCGTGATGTTGACAAGGAACCGCGCGCCGCGCGCCACGAACTTCCGCGCGAGATCGGGCATGACGTCCTCGAAGCAGATCAGGGCGGCGAAATCGGCCTTCGCGAGCGTGAAGACGGTGAACTCCGTGCCCGGCGTGAAATCCTCCTCGTACGGGACGAGGCGCCTCAGGAACGGGAAGATCGTCTTGCACGGGACGATTTCGCCGAACAGGACGAGGTGGATCTTGTCGTAGCGGCCGAGCGGCTCGCCGTTCGAGCCCACGAGAAAGGCGCAGTTGAAATACTTGGGGTCGTCCAGGTCGGAGACGTGGACGCTCCCGAGGAGGAGCGGCGTACGCATCCGTTCCTGCAGCGCGGCCGTCGTCCCGCGCACCAGCGGGTCGTAGAAGTAGTAGCCGGGGAGCGACGTCTCGGGCCAGAGCACCAGGTCGGGCCCCTCCGCCTTGAGCGGGAGGGTGAGGCGGTGGAACTTGGCTATGATCTCCCGGGTGAACCCCTCCCCGAACTTCTCCTCCTGGGGGACGTTCCCCTGCACGATCGCAACGCGCACGCTCTCCCCAAGGGAAGCGCCGCCCCGCGTCCACCATGCGCCCCATGCGGCGGCCGCGCCCGCCGCGATGGCGGCGCACGCCGCCGGGGCGAAGCGGCGGCGCCCCCGCCCCGCCGCGCATTCGTAGATCGCCGCGTTCACCAGCACCACCAGAAACGAGACGCCGTAGACGCCTGTGATCGAGGCGAACTGGATGAGAGGGATGGCGCGGTGCTGCGTCACCCCGAGAACGCCCCATGGGAGGCCCGTGAAAGCGTACGTCCGCGCGTACTCGAGGGCCGTCCAGAGGACGGGGGCGGCGAGCCACCAAGGGGCCGGGGAGCGGCGCCTGGCGGCGTTCATCAGGACGCCGAACAGGGGGAAGTAGAGCGCGAGGTAGAGCGTCAAGACGAGGAATCCGGCGACGGTCACGTTGGTGAGCCAGTACATCAGGCCCCACCAAAAGGCGACGCCGCCCGCGTAGCCGATCCTGAACGTCTCCCGCCAGCCCCTGCCCTCCACCGCCATGAAGAAAGGGAGAAGCCCGACCCACGCGAGGAGGTTCCAGTCGGTGTCGGGGAACGCCGCGGCGATGCAGAGTCCGGAGAGGATGGAGAGAAGGTAGGGCTGCATCAGTGCATTCTAAGAGGTTCCGCGCGGTTCGGGCGGCGCCGCGGTCTCCGCGCCCCGCGGCGCGGCGGGTCAGGCCTTCCCGGCGCCGCAGCACTTCTTGTACTTTCTTCCGCTCCCGCAGGGGCACGGTTCGTTCGGCGTGACCTTCCTCTCCTGCCGGACGAACGGCTTCCGCTCGACAGTCGGCTCGCCGTCCTCCACGCCCGAGTAGAAGGCGCCGCTCCTCGCCGCGGCCGCCGCGAGCGCCGGCTCCCCGGCCTCCTCCGACGCCATCCTGAAGGCGCTGACCTCGCGGTGAACGTAAGTCTGCCGGGACGGGGGCGCCATGACCCGCTGGATGGTCTGGGGGGAGAATGTGGTGCGGAAGATCCCGCCCGCGATCCCATCCTTGATCGCCCCCATCATCTCCGCGAACATGTCGAACCCCTCGCGCTTGTATTCAACGAGCGGGTCCTTCTGGCCGTAGGCCCTCAGGAAGATCCCCTCCCGGAGCGCGTCCATGTTGTAGAGGTGCTCCTTCCAGAGCCGGTCGACCACGCTGAGCATCAGGAGCCGCGCGAGCCGCTGCATCCCGGGCTCCTCTTCCGCGGCCCCCGCCGCGCCGGCGATCTTGTTTGCGGCGTCGTCCTCGAAGGCGCCCTTCCGGGAGTAGGCGTCCGCGATCCGCGCGTTCACCCGCTCCGCTATCTTCTCGGGGGTGGCGTCATCCGTGTCGATGTCGTCGACCCTCATGAAAACCGGGAAGGAGAGGTTCAGCCAATGCACAAGCCCGCCCAGGTCCCACGCGTCCCGCTGCGCGTCGGCCGGGGCGTGGAGGGCTATCTTCTCGCCGACCAGCTCGCGGATGAGATCGAGCAGCATCCCCTTCGGGTCTTCCGTGGAGAGGATCTCCTTCCGGAAGTCGTAAATGACCTCGCGCTGCTTGTTCATCACGTCGTCGTATTCGAGGGTGTGCTTTCGGATGGAGAAGTTCCGTTGCTCGACCCGCTTCTGGGCGGTCTCGATGGAACGCGTCAGCAGCGGGTGGACGAGTTCCTCCCCCTCCTTCATGCCGATCCGCTCCATGACGCGCGCGATCCTCTCGGACCCGAAGAGGCGCATCAGGTCGTCCTCGAGCGAGAGGTAGAAACGCGACGAGCCCGGGTCGCCCTGCCGGGCGCTCCGGCCGCGCAGCTGCCGGTCGATGCGGCGCGCCTCGTGCCGTTCCGTGCCGATGATGTGAAGGCCGCACGGCGGCTCCCCGCGGCACTCCTCCATCCGCCGCGCCTTCCCCCCGGGCGGCTTCGGGGCCCTGCGGCACTGACGGTCCATGGCGCACTTGATGCAGCAGAAGCGCCCCGCCGGGAGGATGCACGCGGCGTTCACGACCCCCTCGCCCAGCTTGATGTCCGTGCCGCGGCCGGCCATATTCGTCGCTATCGTCACCGCGCCCTTCTGCCCCGCTTTGGCGATGATCTCCGCCTCCTGCTGGTGGTAGCGGGCGTTGAGGACGTTGTGGGGCACGCCGCGGCGCTGCAGGAGCCGGCTCAACACCTCCGACTGGTCGACGCTCACCGTGCCGACGAGCACGGGCCGCCCGGCCCCGTGGAGCTTCTCGATCTCGTCCACGACGGCGTTATATTTCTCCCGGCGCGTCTTGTAGATGACGTCGTGGTAATCCTTGCGCCGCACCGCCTCGTTCGTCGGGATCACGACGACGTCGAGCTTGTATATCTGGTGGAACTCCGGCGCCTCGGTCTCCGCCGTGCCGGTCATGCCGGCGAGCTTCTTGTAGAGGCGGAAGTAGTTCTGGATGGTGATGGTGGCGAAGGTCTGGGTCTCCTGCTCTATCTTCACCCCCTCCTTCGCCTCGACCGCCTGGTGGAGCCCGTCGCTCCAGCGCCGCCCCGGCATCAGGCGCCCGGTGAACTCGTCCACGATGATAACGCGGTTGTCCTGGACTACGTATTCGACGTCCTTTTCATAGAGCGCGTACGCCCGTATGAGCTGAGTGAGGCCGTGGAGCTTCTCCCCGATCTCGATCTGGCGCTGCTGGAGCTGCTGTTTCCTGCGTTCCTTCTCCGGGGCGGGGATGGAGGGGTCCTCATCGATCACCTGGGTGGCCGTGATGATGTCCGGCATGACGAACGCCTGCTGGCCGCTCGGGTCAAGGACCTGGTGTCCCTTTTCCTTGATATCTATGTCGTGCCCCTTCTCGTCGATCTCGTAGAAGAGCTCCTCCAGGAACTTGAACTTCTCCTCCTTCTTGAGGTCCACCCTCAGGTCGAGGTCGACGCGGTCCACGAGCTTCCGGACCTTCGGCTCCTCCATGAGCTTGAGGAGCTGCCGGTTCTTGGGGGCCCCCTTGCTCACGAGCCAGATCTTCCGCGCCGCCTCGTACTCCTTCTCCTCCGACCGGAGCTCCTCCCTCGCCTCGTTGACGAGGCGGTTGCAGAGGAACGTCTGCTTCCGGACGAGCTCTTCCGCCCGCGGTTTCAGACGGTCGTATTGCTGGGAGGAAACCACGACGGGGCCGGAGATGATGAGCGGGGTGCGCGCCTCGTCGATCAGGATCGAGTCCACCTCGTCCACGATCGCGTAATGGTGGCCGCGCTGGACCTGGTCGTCGAGGCTCATCGCCATGCCGTTGTCGCGGAGGTAGTCGAAGCCGAACTCGCTGTTCGTCCCGTAGGTGATATCCCTGCGGTACGCCTCGCGGTGCTCTTCGTGGGGCATGTCGTGCTGGATGCACCCGACCGTCAGGCCGAGGGACTCGTAGACCTTCCCCATCCACTGGGAGTCGCGTCGGGCCAGGTAGTCGTTCACGGTCACCAGGTGGACATTGTTTCCCGCGAGGGCGTTCAGGTAGAGGGGCATCGTGGCGACGAGGGTCTTCCCCTCGCCGGTGGCCATCTCGGCGATCTTGCCCTGGTGGAGGACGATGGCGCCCATGAGCTGTACGTCGAACGGCACCATCTCCCACTCGATCTCCTGGCCGCAGACCTCCCATTTCTTGCCCAGGAGCCGGCGGCAGGCGTTCTTGACGGCGGCAAACGCCTCGGGCATGAGGTCGTCGAGGGTCTCGCCGCCGGCGAGCCGCTTCTTGAATTCGGCCGTTTTGGCGCGGAGCTGCTCATCCGTCAGCGACTGGTACTCCTTCTCCAACTCGTTGATGCGCCGCACGATGGGACGCATGCGTCGAACGTCCCTGTCGTTCTTCGTGCCGATGGTGTGCCTGAGGAGCCACGTGAACACGGCATATCCTTTCGTCGAAAAGCGGAATTGTAGCATCATCGCCGCGACGCCACAACAGCGTCCGTCCGGCCGCGATCACTCGTATCCGAACCGCCGTATGAACCAAACCTTCGCCAATTGCACGAGGTAGAGATAGCTCGCGACCAAAACGG
>CALLYX010000380.1 GCA_937858775.1 uncultured bacterium
ATTGTGAACGTGCTCCCCTTGCCCGCGATGCTCTCCGCCACAAGCGCGCCGCCCGCGCGCTCGATGATGCCGTGGGCGATGGGGAGGCCGAGGCCGGTTCCGGTCCTGTCCTGCTTCGTGGTGAAGAACGGGTCGAATATACGCTTCCGGACGTGGCTCGTCATGCCTGCGCCGCTGTCGGAGATGGAGATCGCGACATACGCGCCGTGTTCGAGGCCCGGATGGCCCCCCAGGAAAGACGCGTCCGGGACGACTCGCTCGGTCTTGACCGAAAGGGCGCCGCCGTCGGGCATCGCCTCGCACGCGTTCAGACATAGATTCATGAGGCACTGGCGGAACTGGAGCTTGTCCACGAAGATGCTGTCCCCCTCCGGCGCCGGCGTATGACTGATCCTGATCTTCGGCGAGACCGTGCGCTCCATCACCTGCAGGACCTCCTCGACGATCTCGTTCGCCCCGACCAGTTCAGGCGTGCAGTCGCCGCCGTGGGCGAAGGCGAGAAGCGCCTTGGTGAGCCGGGAGCCGCGCATCGCAAGGCGCTCTATCGCGTCGAGGTCGGCCGCGTTCCGGCTCCCCTGGGGGATACCCTGCTTGACCAGGTATGTGTACCCGACGATCCCGGCGAGTATGTTGTTGAAGTCGTGGGCTATCCCCCCAGCGAGCACGCCAACTGACTCCATCTTCCGCGCGTGGAATAGGTGCTCCTCCATCTTCTTCTGCTCGGTCACGTCGTGTCCGGAACTCAGGATCGCGTACGGCGCCCCTGCATCATCCGTCAGGACGGTGTTCTGCCATGAGACGTGCCGCTCGCCCCCGTCGCGGGCGAGAACCGGGTTCTCCATGGAGGAGACCATTGCCGTCTCCCCGCCGCGGATCTCGCCGAAGACGCGGTTGAGATCCTTTCTCAGCCGCTCGGGGACGAAGTTCTCGATCCAGTTCCGCCCGATGATTTCCTCCGTCGGGTAACCCAGGGTCCGGCAGCCGGCTTCGTTGACGAACACTACCTTCCCATCGAGATTGAGAACGAGGACGATGGAGCGCGACACGGCCATGTATTTCCGGAGCGTGTCCCTCTCCCTCCGCAACTCGGCGGCGCCGCGCACGCGGTCGGTGATGTCGATGATGGAGACCAGCACCCTGCCGTAAGTCTCCTCGAACCCCGGGACGACGCTCCACGCGAGGTGCACGTGTTTCCGGTTGCCCTTGAGCGTAACCGCCACGGTGTCGTGTTCATACCACGTCTTCCCGGCCGCGATCGCCAGGAGTTCGCCGATGAACGTCACCGTCGTGTCGGAGCAGACCAGCGAATCGAGGCCTTTCAGCAGATCGTCCCTGTCCGCGGCCTCGTAGAGGGCGAGCGTCGCGCGGTTCACGTCCACGACCGCCACCCGGGAGGCGCACTCCCGCACCTCCTCCGGGTGCTCCCTGAAGTAGCGGTCGAAATCCTCCACCCCCGCCCGCGACAGCTCGCGGATGCGCTCCGAGGCGCCTGAAAAATCCTCCATCCAGAGGGAGATCGGGGAGTTTTCGAACATGCTCCGGGCGCGCCGCTCGCTCTCCCTTAGCTCTTCCTGTGCCCGGTTCCGTTCCGCGATATCCGTCGCGACGATTATCGCGCCGCTCATCCGGGACTCGGAATCGAGGCGCCCGACGGTGACGGAAACGGAGACCGTCTTCCCATCCTTCCTGATCCACTGGTTTTCCCGCGCGCCGCCCCCGCGCCGGCCGCAAAACCATTCCGGATCCTCCGGCTTCACGAAGAGCGCGGTCGCGCTCTTCCCGCCCAGCTCGCCCTCGCCGTAGCCGAGCAGATCCTGCGCCGCGACGTCGACGCGCGCGTGCATGGCGAGTTGCTTTCGCGCCTGAAAGCGGAGCTATGAACATGAGCCGCCACGCTCACGTCCTTTCGCTGCCCCTGGGCCCCGTCAGGGGCCACTTCGTGTCCCTTGGGGCGCGGGCCT
>CALLYX010000381.1 GCA_937858775.1 uncultured bacterium
GTACCTAGAGTCATCGCGTCACGTTGAAGTGCAGGTGTTCGGCGACAAGCATGGCAACGTGGCCCACTGCTTCGAACGCGAATGCAGCATCCAGCGCCGCCACCAGAAGATCATCGAAGAGGCGCCCTCCTTCGCGGTGGGGCCGGAGTTGCGCGAGCGAATGGGCAGAGCCGCCGTCGCCGCGGCAGCGGCCATCGGTTACGACAACGCCGGGACGGTTGAATTCCTGCTCGACGCAGACGGCACGTTCTACTTCCTGGAGATGAACACGCGCCTGCAGGTCGAGCACCCCGTAACCGAGGCCATAACCGGCCTCGACCTCGTCCGCGAACAGATCAGGGTCTCCGAGGGGCACCCGTTGTCGTTCCGCCAGGATGACCTTCGCATCAACGGGCACGCAATCGAGGCCAGGCTGTACGCTGAGGACCCCGAGAATGACTTCTTTCCTGTCTCGGGGACGGTGGTTTGCTTCGAACCGGGCCGGCTGGTGCCGGTGCGTGTCGATTCGGGCGTGGAGAGCGGATCGGTCGTCTCGATCCACTTTGACCCCATGCTGGCCAAGCTCACGGCGCACGCCCCCACCCGCGAAGAAGCCGCGATGCACCTCGCGACGGCGCTCGCGCAACTGCGGGTCAGCGGGCTCGTTACCAACCGCGACTTCCTGGTGAACACGCTTCGTCTCCCGGCGTTCCTTGCCGGGGACACCACCACTGCATTCATCGAGCAGCACGCACCGGCCCGGCGGCGTGAGCTTGAAGCGGGAGAACTGAGCTTCGCGCTCCTCGCCGCCGCGCTCGGGAGGGAGTCGGGGGACGAGCTCGCCGTCCCCGCCTACGCCCGCGCCGCCTCCGCCTGGGGCGGGATACCGTCTTACAGGTTCCGTTACGCCGCCTGCCTCTGGCGCCTCTCCGGCGGGGGCCGGGACGCGGCGAGGGCCGCCGCGGCGATCGGCGAACTCCGCGCGGCGATCGCCCGCAATCCGCACGACCCGGATTACCGCCTCATCATGGCCGATTGGCTGGAAAAGACCGGACGCGGGGAGGCGGCCCTGGTAGAATATCGCCGGGCGCTCGCCCTGATCGACACGGCGCTGAGAAGGCCCCGCCGGATCCGCCGCCTGGACCCCGCCTCCCTCGCCTCTCTCCGGGCGATGGTGGCGGAGAAGATCGAGGGGGAGGAGATGGCCCGCCGCGGGGGGGAGCGGAAATGAACCTGTTGGCTATGCGCGGCCCCGACCCCCGGCTTCCCGGCGCGCGGGGGCCGGGGGCGCGCGGGGACGCGGCCATGTTGGAGGTCGACGCACGGCTCAGGGCCGCCGCGGCCCTTCTCAAGGGGCGCCGGCATGGCGAATCCTGACCGCCTTGCACTCCTCCGCGCCGCGATGCGGAAAGAGGGGCTGGAGTCGCTGCTGGTCACGAGCCTTGCGAACATCCGCTACCTGACCGGCTTCACCGGAAGTTCGGCCCGGTGCCTCGTCTCCGCGCGCGAGTGCCTTCTCGTGACGGATTCCCGCTACCGGCTCCAGGCCGGGCGCGAGGCGTCGGCGTGCCGCGTCGCCGTTGCGCCCCTGCGCGACTCCTTCGCCGCCGTCGCCGCCCGCGTCCGGCGGCTGGGGCTGCGCCGCCTCTCGTTCGATCCGTCCTCCCTCACCTACGGGGAGTGGATCGCCGCGCGGAGCGCCTGCCGCGGGGCGTGCCGTCTCTCCCCCTCGCCCCCCCTCATCGAGCGGCTCCGGGCGGTCAAGACCCCCTCCGAGCTGGGTATACTCAGGCGGCTCGCCCGGACGGTCGACGCTGTCCTCGCCGACTGCCTCCCCCGGATAAGGCCCGGCATGACGGAGCGCGGGATAGCCGCCCTCCTGGAGCGCGCCGCGTCCGACCGCGGCGCCGAGGAGTTGGCGTTCCGCCCCATAGTCGCCGCCGGTCCGCGCGGCGCGATGCCGCACCACCGCCCGGGAGGCGCCGTCGCCAAACCGGGGGAACCGCTGCTTATCGACTTCGGCATACGCGGCGGCGGGTACAATTCCGACTTGACGCGCACCTATCATTTGGGTAAAGTGACCGCGCGGTATCGAGAGGTGTACGGCGCCGTCCTTGATGCGCAACGTATTGCGCTGCAATCCATAAAGCCTGGGGTGCTCGCCTCTGATCTGGACGGCGTCGCCAGGGAATCGATCGCCGCGGCGGGATACGGCGCGCACTTCGGGCACGCGCTCGGACATGGAATAGGCCTCGAGGTGCACGAGGCGCCCAGCATCGGCTCGAGGGAGCGGCTGAGGCTCGAGCCGGGGATGGTCTTCACGGTTGAGCCTGGGATCTACCTCCCCGGCTGGGGCGGCGTGAGGATCGAGGACATGGCGGTGGTGACGCGTAGGGGCTGCGTCGTGCTCACCGCCTCGCCCAAGGGACCCGGGGAGAGCCAGCTATGAACATAAAGGAGATCAAGGAGATTGTAGGGCTCATGAACGAGAACGAGATCGCCGAGTTCATGATAGAGCGCGAAGGGTTCAAACTCTCGATCAGGAAGGGCTCGGCGGGCGTGCCCGCCCCCGTCCCCGGCCAGGCGCCGGCCGCGGCCGCGGCGCCCCAGCCGCCGGAGGAGGCGGCGGCGAAGGGCGAACCCGAGGGCGTGTATATCGCCTCCCCGATGGTCGGCACCTTTTACACCTCCCCCTCGCCCGATTCCCCGCCGTTCGTCGAGATCGGGCGGGAAGTGGACGAGGACACGACCGTCTGCATCATCGAGGCGATGAAGGTGATGAACGAGATCAAGGCGGAGCGGAAGGGCAGGATCCTCGAGGTGCTCGCGGAGAACGGCGAGGCGGTCGAATTCGGAAAGAGGCTCTTCAGGATCGGGTAGGGGGCGGGCGTCGCGTGTTCGACAAGATACTGATCGCCAACCGTGGGGAGATCGCGCTGCGGATCATACGGGCCTGCAGGGAGCTTGGGGTGCGCTCCGTGGCCGTCTACTCGGACGCCGATATCTCCTCCCTGCACGTCCGCATGGCAGACGAGGCGATCTGCATAGGCCCCGCCCAGAGCTCGAAGAGCTACCTGAACATAGCCGCGATCATCAGCGCCGCGGAGATCGCCGATGTCGAGGCGATCCATCCCGGCTACGGCTTTCTCGCCGAGAACCCGCACTTCGCCGAGATCTGCGAGAGCTGCGGCATACGCTTCATCGGCCCGAGGCCGGAGAACATCCGCCTCATGGGGAACAAGGTGGAGGCCCTTCGGATAGCGCGCGCGGCCGGTATAGCCACGCTCCCGGGCAGCGGCGGGACTGTCTCGGACCGGGACGAGGCGCTCAGGGTGGCGCGGCGGATAGGATACCCGGTTATGATCAAGGCGGTCGCCGGCGGCGGGGGACGGGGCCTGCGCCTGGCCCACAACGACGTGAGTCTCGCCAACGCCTTCATGACGGCGCAGGCCGAGGCGGAGGCGGCCTTCGGGAATTCCGGGGTCTATATCGAGAAGCGCCTCGACCGCCCGCGGCACGTGGAGGTGCAGGTCCTCGGCGACACGCGCGGGCGCGTGGTTCACCTGAACGAGCGCGACTGCAGCATCCAGAGGCGGCACCAGAAGCTGATCGAAGAGTCGCCCTCGCCGCGCTTCTCCCCGAGGCTGCGCGCCAAGATGGGGCGCGCCGCCACGCGGATCGCCGAGTCGATCGGCTATGTCAGCGCGGGGACGGTGGAGTTCCTTCTCGACCGGAACGACAACTACTACTTCCTGGAGATGAACACCCGGATCCAGGTCGAGCACCCGGTCACCGAGATCGTCACCGAGACGGATATCGTCAAGGAGCAGATGCGCATCGCCACGGGGGAGCCCCTGAAGATCGACCAGGGCGCCGTGCAGATCCACGGGCACGCCATCGAATGCCGCATCAACGCGGAGGATTGGGAGCGCGACTTCGCGCCCTGCCCGGGGAGGGTTACCGGCTACCTGCCGCCGGGCGGGCCCGGGGTTCGCGTGGACTCGCACGTCTACAGCGGCTACGAGGTTTCGCCGCACTACGACTCCATGGTGGCGAAGCTGATCTGCGTCGGGCACACGCGCGAGAGCGCGATCACGCGGATGTGCAGGGCCCTCGGGGAGTACGTCATCGAGGGGATCAAGACCACGATCCCCTGCCATCGCTTTATCATGAACGACCCGCGATTCCGGAAGGGGAAATATTACACCGATTTCGTCGACGAGATCCTGGAGACCCAGAGAAGGAAGAATGCCGGATGAATAATCCGGGCGACGGACGCGGCGGGGCGTTCCCCGCCGGGCGGCGGTCATCCCCCCGCCGACTGCGCGTCCTCGCCTGACAGGGGTCGCCGTTTCCACCGGGGGTGCCTATGAGATTCGTACGCTCCGCGCTGCTGGTCCTCTTCATAGCCGTCGCCGTCTCGCTGGGGGTCCTGATGCTCTGGTCGTTCCTCGCGGAGGCCGGCCTCGCCCCGATGCCGTTCGACCCGGCGAAGACCGCCGCGAACCTCTTCTCGTCGCCGTGGAACTGGCGCGCCGGGCTCGCCCTTCTCGCGGCCGGGGCGGCGGTGATCCTGCTCAAGGTCAGGGAGATGCGGCGGGAGCAGTGCATCGCCTTCGACAACCCGAGCGGCGAGGTGGCGATCTCCATGGATGCGGTCGAGGAGTTCATCCGCCGCGCCGGGGCCGAGTTCAGCGGGGTGAAGAGCCTGGTGCCGCGGATCCACGCCGGGGCGGAGGGGATCGGCATAGCCATCCGGATGGATGTCTGGTCGGGGTCGAATATCCCGCGTCTGAGCGAGGAGCTGCAGAACGCCGTCAAGAACAAGGTCCAGGATTCGCTCGGGATCAACGTGAGCGGGGTGAGCGTGAGCGTGGGCAGGATCCTGGGCGACGCGGCGGGCGGCGGTGCGGGGGCGGACGAGATGCCGGAGTGATGGGGCGGGCCGGCGGGTTCTTCAGCTTGCAAGGGGGGGGAATGAAGAAGAAGAAGAAGATAGGGATTCTCACCGGGGGGGGGGATTGCCCCGGCCTGAACCCGGTCATCGCCGGGGTCGTGCGCAAGGCGATGCTCGAGGGGTACGAGGTGGCGGGGATCATGCGCGGATGGAAGGGGATGCTCGAGTGCGATGAGAGGCCGCTCGGCCTCAAGGATATCCTCGGCATCGTGCGGGAGGGCGGGACGATCATCAGGACCTCGCGCACGAATCCGTGCAAGAGCGCCGAGCTCATGGAGAAGGTCATCGGGAATTTCAGGAAGATGGGGCTGTACGCGCTGGTCGCCGTCGGCGGCGACGATACGCTCGGGGCGGCGAAAAAGATCTTCGACGCCGGCCTCCCGACGGTGGGGGTCCCGAAGACCATCGACAACGATCTGTCGGGGACGGACCGCACCTTCGGATTCGACACGGCCATCAACACCGCCATGGAGGCGTGCGACCGGCTGAGCACCACCGCGGAATCCCACGAGCGCGTGATGGTCGTGGAGATCATGGGCCGGCACGCGGGCTGGATGGCGCTCTGGGCGGGACTCGCGGGCGGCGCGTCGTATATCCTGATCCCGGAGGTGAAGACGGACCTCGACGAGCTGTGCGCCCTCCTCAAGGAGCGGCACGAAAAGTACGCGGATTTCAGCATCGTGGCCGTCGCCGAGGGCGCCGAGCTCGGCGGGGACATACACCTCCAGACCCAGGAAAAGGACGCCTTCGGGCACGTGCGGCTCGGGGGCGTCGGCGAGCGGCTGGCGGAGGAGATACAGAAGCGGACCGGCTACGAGACCCGCCACGTGATCCTCGGGCACCTCCAGCGGGGGGGGCGGCCCAGCGCCCTCGACCGTTTCATCGGGCTGCGTTTCGGGTTGCATGCGGTCGAGCTGATCGCGGCGGGGAGGTTCGGCAGGATGGTGAGCCTCCGGGGGAACGAGGTGACATCCGTCCCCCTGTCGGAGGCGGTGTCGAGGCTGAGAACGGTGGGGCCCGAACTCTATGAAGAAGCGCGCGCTTTCTTTATCTAGGATGCGGGAACGGGCGGAGGCCGAGCTCGGGGAGTCGGCCGCGCTCATGATGCGGCTCTCCAAGGACGAGGCCGGAACGATATGCCGGATGGCCGCGGCGGCGGCCGATTGCCTGGCCGGGGGCGGGGCGCTCCTCGTATGCGGAAACGGCGGCAGCGCCGCGGACGCGCAGCATATCGCCGGGGAGCTCGTGGGGCGCTTCATGGTCGAGCGAGGCCCGCTCCGCTGCATCGCCCTCTCGACCGACACCTCCGTTCTGACGGCGATCGGGAACGACTACGGGTTCGAGCACGTCTTCGCCCGCCAGGTGGCGGCGCAAGGCGGGGAAGGGGATATCCTCCTCGCCATCTCCACGAGCGGCGCCTCCCCCAACATCCTCGAGGCCGTGCGGGCGGCGCGCCGCCTGAAGATGGGGGTGTTCGCGCTGAGCGGGAAGGGGGGGGGTCCGCTCGCCCGCGAGGCGGACCTCTGCGTCACCGTGCCGTCCCGGCTGTCGCCCCGCATCCAGGAGGCGCACGCCGTCCTGGGGCATATCTTCTGCGGCCTCGTCGAGCAATCGCTCTTCGGGAAGTGACCCGCGGCGGGGAGGGGGCGCGCCCATCCATGAAACGGAAGATCCTTTCGCGGGCGGAGATGAAGGCCGTGGCCCGCCGCCTGAGGGCGGCGGGGAAGGTGATCGTCTTCACGAACGGCTGCTTCGACCTCCTGCACCTCGGCCACGCGCGGTATCTTCGGAAGGCCCGGGCGCTCGGGGATGCGCTCGTCGTGGGGCTCAACAGCGACGCCTCCGTTCGCCGGCTCAAGGGGGAGGGGAGGCCGCTCGTCCGGGGGGCGGACCGCGCCGAGATGCTCGCCGCCCTCGAGGCGGTGGATTACGTCGCCTTCTTCGGCGAAGACACCCCGGCCCGGCTCGTGGCGGAGATCCTCCCCGATATCATCGTGAAGGGCGGCGACTACCGGCCCGGCGAGGTGGCGGGCGGGAGGACGGTCGAGGCGGCGGGGGGGAGGATCGTGATCGTCCCCCTCGTCCGCGGGAGGTCCACCACCGGCCTGATAGCGAAGGCGGCGGGGGTGAGCCCCGGGAAGGGGCGATCGCGACGATGAGCCGGCCGTTCCGCATCGGGCTCTATCTCCTGCTCGATCGCCGGCTCATCGGCGGCCGCGGCTGCGCCGCGCTGCTCCGGTCGCTCCTCGGCGCCGGGGCGCGATGGTTCCAGTACCGGGACAAGACGGGAACGGACGGGGAGGCGGCCGCCGAGCTCGCCCGCCTCGGCCCCATCTGTCGGGAGGCCGGGGCGAGGCTGATCGTGAACGACCGGCCGCGGCTTGCCGTCCCGCCGTACGTGGACGGCGTTCACCTCGGCGCGTCGGACACGCCGATAGCGGAGGCGAGGAGGATCATCGGACCGGGGAAGATCATCGGACGTAGCGCGCGGACGGCCGCGGAGGCCGTTCGCGCGCGCGAGGAGGGGGCGGATTACGTGGGCGCGGGCGCGCTGCGCCCGACCGGCACCAAGGGCGACGCGGCGGTCATCGGCGTCGACGGCGTCAGGGGGATCTGCCGGGCTGCCGCCATCCCCGTGATAGCCATCGGCGGGATCACGCTGGCGGATGTCGGGGCGGTCCTCGACGCTGGGGCGTCCGGGATCGCCGTCGCCTCCGCGGTCATCCTCGCGCCCGACCCCGAAGGGGCGGCGCGCGGTTTCATCGCGGCGATCGCCCGGTTCGATGAGGAACGCCGCCTGGGGGGGGGATGATGCGGGGCGTGGCCGTGCTGCAGGTTCTCGAGGCCCGGAAGGGCCGCCTGACCCCCGAGGCGCGCGCGGTCGCCCGCGCGGAGCGCGTCGCCCCGGAGGTGGTGATGGAGGGGCTCGCCTCCGGGACGGCGGTGATCCCGCGGAACCGCCTTCGCCGGGGCGCCGCGCCGTGCGGCATCGGGCGCGGGTTGAGGACGAAGGTCAACGCGAACATCGGCACCTCGGCGGACCGCGTGAATGTCCGGAACGAGCTCGCGAAGCTGAGGGCCGCCGTCGGGGCGGGCGCCGACGCGGTGATGGATCTTTCAACGGGCGGGGACCTGGCGGCGGTGCGCCGGAGGATCATCTCCGCGTCCGGCATCCCGGTCGGCACGGTGCCGGTCTACCAGGCGGCCGTGGCGCGGGCCCGCGCCGGCAGCGGCATCGCCTCGATGACCGAGGACGAGATCTTCGGCGCGATCGAGGAGCACGGGGCGGACGGGGTGGACTTCGTCACCGTCCATTGCGGCGTCACGCGCGCCGCCCTCGGCCGGCTCCGCTCGCAGGGGCGGGTCATGGACGTCGTGAGCAGGGGCGGCGCCTTTCTCGTGACCTGGATGATCGCGAACGACCGCGAGAACCCGCTCTACCGCGACTTCGGCCGTCTGATAGAGATCGCGAAGCGGTTCGACATGGCGCTCAGCCTGGGCGACGCGATGCGCCCGGGCTGCGTCGCGGATTCGAACGACCGGGCGCAGTTCGAGGAGCTCATCACCCTCGGCGAGCTCCGGGCCCACGCGTTGCGCGAAGGGGTGCAGGTGATGATCGAGGGCCCCGGGCACGTTCCCATCCACCGGATCGAGGAGAACGTGCGGATCCAGAAGGAGGTGTGCGGCGGCGCACCGTTCTACGTCCTGGGGCCGCTCGTGACCGACGTGGCGCCGGGATGGGACCACGTCGTATGCGCGATCGGGGGCGCCGTCGCGGGCGCCGCGGGGGCGGATTTTCTCTGCTACGTCACCCCGGCCGAGCACCTCGGCCTCCCCGGCCCCGCCGACGTGCGCGACGGGGTGGTCACGGCGCGGATCGCCGCGCACGCGGCGGACCTGGCGAAGGGGGTCCGCGGGGCCTCTGACTGGGACCTCGCGATCTCGCGCAAGCGGAGGTCCCGGGAGTGGGAGGGCATGCTGAGGCTCGCCCTTGACCCCGGGAAGGCGCGGGCGATCCGCGAGGCGAGTCCGCCTCGCACGGCGGACGCCTGCACGATGTGCGGGGATTACTGCGCCATGAAAGTGGTTGAAAAGTACCTCGGTAAAGGATGACAATACCCCCGGCCGCAACAGAAAGGAAGAACAATGGGCATCCTTGTGGTGGGATCCGTGGCGCTGGACACGGTTGAAACGCCGTTCGAGAAACGGGAGCGCGCGCTCGGCGGCTCGGCGACCTTCTTCTCCGTCTCGGCGAGTTTCTTCGCCCCGGTGAGCCTGGTGGCTGTAGTCGGGAACGACTTTCCGAAGGAGCATATCGACTTCCTGAAATCGCGCAGGATCAACCTCAAGGGGCTCAATATCCTCGAGGGCCGTACGTTTCACTGGCAGGGGTCGTACAAGTACGACATGAACGAGGCGGTCACGCACTCGACCTGCCTCAATGTCTTCGAGCGCTTCAAGCCGGTGATCCCGAGCGAGTACAGGGGCAAACAGTACCTGTTCCTCGCGAATATCGACCCGGAGCTCCAGATGTCCGTGCTGGACCAGATGGAGAGGCCGAGGCTTGTCGCGTGCGACACGATGAACTTCTGGATCCAGGGGAAGCGGGATGCGCTCATCGCCCTGCTGAAGAGGGTCAATATCGTCGTCCTAAACGAGGCGGAGGCGAGGCAGCTCACCCAGCAGCCGAACCTCGTCAAGGCGGCGAAGATGATAATGGCATGGGGCCCCTCGAACGTGGTCATCAAGAAGGGGGAGCACGGCGCGCTCCTCTTCGGCAGGGAGGGGATATTCTCCGCCCCCGGCTTCCCCCTGGAGGAGATCGCCGACCCGACCGGCGCCGGGGACACGTTCGCGGGCGGTTTCATGGGGCACCTCGCGCGTGAGAAGAATGCGGACTGGAAGACGCTGCGCCAGGCGGTGATCTACGGGAGCGTGATGGCGTCGTTCAACGTGGCGGATTTCAGCCTCGACCGGATGCGGACGCTCACGGAGAAGGAGATCGCCTACCGGTACCGCCAATTCGTCACGCTGGCCTGCTTCGAGTGACGCAGGGCCCGCCCCCTTTCCTTTGAAGGCGGGCTAGGGGCCCTGCCGGGGGCGCCGGCACGATCCCCGCGGTCCACGATCCGCCCGCGCGTTCCAGGAAGCGGCCCGGCATGAATGTTGATTGCCGGGCGGCCGCAATGGTAGAATCCCCCCCGTGAGGGCGGGTGTAGCTCAGTGGCAGAGCTCCAGCTTCCCAAGCTGGCTATGAGGGTTCGATTCCCTTCACCCGCTCCATTTTTATCCCCGGAAAAGACCGCCCAGGGCAACGGCGGCTCGGCGATGCCCGGGGGCGCGATGCAGGGCGATGG
>CALLYX010000382.1 GCA_937858775.1 uncultured bacterium
GCCTTGGCCCCTGCGAAAACCTCCTTCCACGCGATGCGTCGACGTCCCCCGTACGCGCGCCTCACCGCGGCGTCGAGCACGCCTGAGGCCGCCGACCATATCTCGGGCCCCACCCCGTCCCCCTCGATGTACGGAATGACGGGGCGGTCCGGAACGGAGAGCGAACCGTCGGGGAGGATCGATATCGATTCGGTCACGGTGCCGTCCTCAGCGCGCGCAGGTAGCGATCCATCCGGTCCATCCCCTCCTCGATCCTCTCCATCGAGGCTGCGTAGGAGAGCCGAATGTTCGAGTCGGCGCCGAAAGCCGCGCCGGCCACCACGGCGACGAGCGCCTTCTCCAGAAGATCCTCGGCGAATGCCGCGGAATCGGTCCCGAACGCCGAGATGTCCGGGAACGAATAGAACGCCCCCTGGGGGGTCGGGCAGACGATCCCGGGCATGGCCGAGAGCCGCCGCACAAGGTAATCCCTGCGGGAGAGGAACTCCCTCAGCATCGCGTCGACGAAGCCCTGGTCGCCGGTCATCGCCTCGACGGCCGCCGCCTGGGCCACGGAGTCCGGGTTCGATGTGCAGTGGCTCTGGAGGCGCTCGGCGAGTTTAGCGATCCCCGGGGGGGCGGCGAGGTAGCCGATCCTCCAGCCCGTCATCGCGTGCGACTTCGACACCCCGTTCACCAGCACGGTGAGCCGCCGTATCTCTTCGCCCAGGGACGCGACGCTGATGTGCGCGGCGGGGGGGTAGACGATCTTCTCGTAGATCTCGTCAGAGATCACGTGTATCCGGTTCGCCACCGCTATCTCCGCCAGCGCCCGCAGCTCCCCCGGCCCGGCGACCCACCCCGTGGGGTTGTTGGGGCTGTTGAGGATGATCGCGCGCGTCCGCGGGGTCACGGCGGCGCGTATGCGGTCGGGGTCGAGCCGGTAGCCGTCGCGGGGGTCGGCGGGGACGTAGACCGGCCTCCCCCCCGCCATGACGACCTGAGCCGGGTACGTGACCCAGTGCGGGGAGAGGATGATGAACTCGTCCCCCGGGTTGCACAGGACGCGGACGGCGTTGTAGAGGGCGTGCTTCGCCCCGCACGTGACGACTATTCGATCGGGTGGGTAGGAGACGCCGTTGTCGGCCTGGAGCTTCCGGGCTATCGCCTCCCGGAGCGCGAGGGTGCCCCCGACCGGGGTGTACTTCGTCCTGCCCTCGGCGATCGCCCGGCAGGCGGCGTCCTTGACGTTCTGCGGCGTGTCGAAATCGGGCTCGCCCGCCCCGAACATCACGACGTCCTTGCCCTCCGCGGCGAGCGCCTTCGCCCTTGCGTCCATCGCGAGGGTCTGCGACGGCTCCACGGCGCCGATCAGCCGCGACAGTTGCGCCTCGGCCATGTCGAATCACCCCCTCCCCGCGCGGCGCCTGTCGAGGTGCTCGGCGATGAGCGGCCCCACGTCGTCGCGCGCGAAATCTATTATCCTCATCTCGCGCCGGGCGCTCTCCGGGGAATCAGACGCGTGGGCGGCGTTCACCATGACGTCCCTCCCGAACTCCTTCCGCACGGTGGCCGCCCCCGCCTTGCGAGGGTCGGTCGCGCCGATGATCTCGCGGATCTTGCGCACCGCGTCGATCCCCTGGTAGACGAGGGCGAGGCACGGAACGAGGCCGGGGGCCTCGCGTTCCCCCTCGGAGGACGCGGCCGCGTCCCGCCCGGTCATGAACTTGAGGATCTGGTTGAACTGGTCCTCCGCGGCCAGGCGGTTCAGATGCGCGCCTACGTGCAGGACGGCGTCGTCCGGGAGCGGGAAGCCGAACTCCCTCTCGAGGGCGGCGCGCGCCCGCGCGGTGACGGTCTCCTTGAGCCTCTCGGCCAGGGAGATCCTGACGGGCCCGTAGAACTCCTCCGCCTGCGCGACGCTCATCCGAAGGACCTTGACCGCGACGATGTACAGATCCGCCCTCGAGAAGATGTCTATGATATTGCCCGCGCGTATGCTCCTTGAACTGAAGATATCGGGCTTGATCAACACCGTGGTCTCCTCGGGCCTCGCCCCCTTCGGCCACGGGATCACGTCCGTGAGCAGGCCGCCGTCGGCGGCCGCGTGCCCCCCCCAAACCCGCAGGGCCGGCTCGGGGTCCTCGCCGGCGGGGATGGTGAGCACGGCGGGCTCGAAATACCGCACCGTGCCGCGCGCGTCCCTTATGAAGTCGCCGTAGGTGTCCCGGATGCACTCCCCGGAGAGGCTGGACCGGGTGATATGACCCACGACCTCGTTCAGCTCGCGGCACGCGTCCCGGCCCTTGAAGAGGAGAAACATCACCCGCCGCCGGTGCCCTTCCTTCACGGGGGGGTAGTTTTCCGCGATGTATTTCTTGACGAGGGCGCGCACATGGCGGCCCGGGTCGCCCGCCGAGACCGGGATGGCGTCGAGGTAATCGGAGACCAGCCCGGCCGACGGGGCGTACATACGAGCCGCGACGAGTTCGAGGCTCGAACGCGAGAGCAGGCGCCCGATTATCCCGCCGGTGCGCGACTTCCTGATCGGATACGGGTTGATCACTACGAAACAGAGGTCTTCAGGCATGCGCCATCCCTCTCCCCGCCGGCAGCGCCGGCGGCCGGAAAAAGAACAAGCAGAGGCGACTGTCTCTGCTTGTTCCGCCGAGTCTCACGATCCCGCGCAGCCGATCAGGCCTTGCCCGTGATCTTGAACATGCCGGTTCCGCAATCCGGGCACGTGCCCTTGACCGCCTTCTTGCCGTTCTTCAGGACCACGTCCTGGGGACCGACCATCTCCTTCTTTCCCTTGCACTTGACGCAGTAACCCTCCGCCATGGGGGACCTCCTTCCTTCAGGAATCGTTTGCGCCTTCAAGGACGACCGGGCCGCGCGCCATCCCGTGGGTATTCTCATTCAAGTTCGCTCGTGACGTCAAGGAGAAAGCCCTCCTTCCTGACGGCGAGCGTCCGGAATACGATCGTCTCCACGTCCCCGGAGAGGCCGAACGTCACCACTCCCTCCTCCCAGGTGGGTGGCCGCCCGTCCGGGCTCAGCCAGAGATGCTTCTCGTCCTGCCGGTACACCTGGGCATGGGCGGCCTTCTCGAAATCGTCCGCGTTCGAGTCGGCAGTGAGATCCTGAGCAAACGACCCCTCGAACCGGTCCATCTCCACCGTGACCTTGCATACGCCCCCGCTCAGGCGGTCGATCACCACGGTGACCCCCTTCTCGATGTACCGCATCACCTCGAGGTTGTCCCGTTCGATCACGCGACCCCTCTCCGGCCTGCCCAGGGCGCGGAGGACCTCGTCGCGGTGCGTCCCGATCGTGACGCCGGAGACGGAGAAGTTCCGCATGTCGACGACGACGGAGTTGAACTCCCTCACGGTGACCGCCTTCGGCCACCCGACCTTTTCGAACTCGACGACCGCCGCCACGCCGCGCGACGGCGGTTTCCCGTCCGGGCTGAGATAAAGGGATACGCCCTTCTTGCCGAAAATCATGCGCGCCGCGGCCTTCTCCCACGCCTCCATCGGGGCGCCGAGGGAGAACGGTTTCCCGCGCAGCGACGCCGAGGTGGCGAGCGGGGCATCGATCTTCCTGACCTCGCCAAGATCCTCCCATTTGAACCCCCTCGTCTTCTCGGCGCCCTTCGGCTCTCCGGCCCTCGACAGGAAGACGCGCAACCCGCTGTCCGGGTAGCCCAGGATGATACTCCTCCCGGAGCGCCTCCACCTCCCTGTCGCGCCGAGAACGGAGCGCACCTTGGCCGCCGGGTCCCCTATCCTGATTCCGCCGACGGAGAAATCCCCGAAATCGATCTCCACGGCGCGGAGGATGTCGAAGTCGAAGATCTTCATCCTATCGCTCTCGTCGAAGGTAAGGATCAGCCTCTCGGGTGAGTCCCCGCCGCCCTTCCGGTAGGCGCATATCCGCGAACTCGACTCCTGGTAGATTCGCCCCTTCAGGAAGGCGTGGAAGCCTTCCTTGCGGGTGGAGAGCGGGAGTCCCTGGACGCACTCCCCGTCGAACCGCGCGGCCGCCCCCACGATGCGGCGGATCCGGCCGTCGCTCCTGTTCGCGTAGATCTTCAATCCCTCCCGGTCCCACGCCCCGACCAGGTGCCTGCCGTGCGTGCCGGCGCGGTCGGGGGGGCCCAGGCGATCCACGGCGGCCGCGGCCGGATCGCCGAGGGAAACCCCCGCCACGCTCAGGCGGTCGAAGTCGATCTCGTAGTTCTCCTCCCAGCAGAAGCGCACGCCCGTGAGCCATCCCTCGACGTTGAAGGAGAGAACGGCGGTTTCGCGCTTCGGGGCGGCTTTGTCCTTCCTGAGGAAGAGGGCGCCGGGGGCGTCCTTGTATATCCGATCCGCGAGGGGCCTCAGGAGCTCGGCCTCCCTGACATCGGTTGAAAACGGCTGCGCGAACGATCCCGCGAAACGGCTGTACGGCGGGAGCGCCCTGATGCAGAGGTCGATCGATTCGATCCGCCGCGTCTCCTCGAGGAAAACGACCTTGACCCCTTTCGCATAGTAGCTGTACACCAACCGCCCCTGCTGCCTCGCCGGGGCCCTGGTGTCGAGATCCTCCTCTTCCTCCTCGCCCTTCCTCCGCTCCCGCTCCCGCTCCGCCTCGTCGACGACGGCGGAGATGCGCTGCTCCTCCTCTGGGGCGCCGAGCCGGGCGCGGACTGGGCCGAGATCAGCAGCAAGATCGAGAACCGCATCCGGCACGGCATCGCCAGGCTGGTGCGCGCCGAGCCGAAACCAGCCGCCGAGGCAGAACCCGCTGAACCGGCATGGTCGGACATTGGCGCGAAGATCGAGCGCGACGTGCGCGGCTGGATCGGTCACCTGGTCGGCGCGGGAGAGGACGCCGACTGGAAAGATGTCGGTGACCAGGTGATGGATCATGTGCGCACCGCCTTCGATACGATGGCTAAGTGCGCCAAGAAGAAGGAAGGCGAGGAGCCGTACTCCCCGCCCGCACGCATCACCATCGAGGGCGAAGAAGACCAGCCCCCCGCTGTCGTATCGGAAGAGCCAGTCGAGCCGCCGCAGTAGCCAGCGAGCTTGCTGACCCCACCCTTTGGCCTTGCTCCGCTCGGCCTTTCCCCCTCTCCGCAGTGCATAGACCGGAGAGGGGGAAGTGCGGTGTGCCAGCGCCAGGCAGATTCTGCACATCCCCCACTAAACCGGCATAGCCGGAACGCCCGCGCCCCTCTATAATCGCACGAAGTGCGCCACCCTTTTCACCTGTCACGAGGTCGCCGTGCGCCTGACCAC
>CALLYX010000383.1 GCA_937858775.1 uncultured bacterium
CCGTCGACGCGCTCGAGGAGTATTTCGCCGGGCTCTTTGCGGCGCAGCCGGGGGGCGACCCCCCATGAACGCCACCGCCCGCCTTGCCGCGGCCTCCTGCGCGGCCGCCGCGACGCTCCTCCTCTTTCAGCCGCCGGAGTGCGGCGCGCAGCCGCTCGACCGGAAGACGATCGCCGGGAGGCGGAAGGCGATGATAGAGTGGGCGATCCGGAACGGCGTCCTGCTGAAGGGGATGACCAAGACGGAGGTCCACAAGGTCTACGGTTTCCCGGACAAGAAGTTCACCTCCATGACCGTTACCGGGCCCGTCGAGAAGTGGAGCTACTACTATCCGCGCCCCCGAAACATCTTCCCGTTCAAGCGGAGCCCGTTCGCCTCGCGCTACCGCTATCTCTACTTCAGGGACGATATCCTGGTCAATTTCGAGATGTAGCGCCGGCCGGCGCCCGGACGGCAAGCCGCGGGATCCAAGACGCCGGGCGGCCGCGGCGCGGCCCATTCCCCGTGCCCCGGGCGTCCGGATTCAACCGCCGCCCGTCCGCGCGAGGCGGCCGGCGAGGCGCCCCCCGAGCTCCTCGGGCCGCGCGATTTCGCCCGCCGCCTCCCCCCGCGCGGCCTCGCGCCCGTCGGGGGAGAGGACGCAGCCGCGCAGGATGAGCGTGCCCGGCGCGGCCCCCTGTTCCGCGTAGGCGCCGACCGGGAGTGCGCAGCCGCCTCCGAGGGCCGCCAGGAAAGCGCGCTCGGCGCGCGCCGCCGCGTGCGACGCCGCGTGGTCCATGGCGCGTGCGAGCCGCGCCGCCTCCGCGTCGTCCTCCCGCGTCTCGAGCGCGAGGCAGCCCTGGCCCGGGGCCGGCAGGAAGGCGGGGGGGACGAGGCGCTGGACGGGAAATCCCCCGAGGCCGAGCCGGGCGAGGCCGGCCGCCGCCAGCACGACCCCTTCGCACGCCCCTTCGCGGAGCCTCCTCAGACGCGTCTCCACGTTTCCGCGGATCGGTGTTATCT
>CALLYX010000384.1 GCA_937858775.1 uncultured bacterium
CCTCCCTCTTCATCCCCCACACGGACGCGTAGGCCGGCGCCCCGCCCCCCTTCAACGGCGGGGCGCCGCCTTTGTGGTTGCGCGGGACGGCGTCCATCCCTATACTTCACCGGACTCGGGAACGGGGGCGGCGGGGACGGATGAGCCGGATATTCGTGACGGGCGGGGCAGGATTCGTGGGGGGGCCGCTTTGCCGGGCGCTCAAGGCGGGCGGGCACGAGCTCCTCGTCTACGACAACCTGTTCAACGGGCGCCGGGAGAATATCGAGGGCCTCGACCTCGTCCAGGGCGACCTCCGCGACCGGCCGCTCCTCGAGGAGACGCTCGCGGCGTTCTCGCCCGACGCCGTCGTCCACCTCGCCGCGATCCACTTCATCCCGTACTGCAACGCCCACCCGGCGGAGGCGGTGGACGTGAACACGCGCGGGACCGCCTCGCTTCTCGAGGCCCTCCGGGGCGCCCCCCCGGAGCGCGTCATCGCGGTCTCGACCGCGGCGGTCTACGCACCCGCCGACGGGCCGCACCGCGAGGAGGACCCCCCGGGCCCGATCGACATCTACGGCTACTCCAAGCTCTTCGCCGAGGGGCTCCTCCGGCTCTACCAGAGGGAGGCGGGCCGCGCGGCGGTCACGGTGCGCCTCTTCAACGCCTACGGCTGCCGCGACACGAACCCGCACGTCCTCCCAGACATCCTGGACCAGGTCCGCGCCGGGAAGACGGAGATCGAGCTGGGCAACCTCGCCCCCAAGCGCGACTATATCCACACCGACGACGTCGCCGCGGGCCTGGCCTCCATCCTCTCGTTCGACGCCGGCCGGCTGTACCACTGCTTCAACCTCGGAACCGGCAGCGAGGTCTCCGTCACGGAACTCGTCGAGGCGGTCGCGAGGAGCGTGGGCATGGAGATCCGCGTCCGCTCCGCCGCGGCGCGGCGGCGGAAGGTCGAGCGCCCGCACCTCCTCGCCGACATCTCCGCGATCACGCGCGCGACCGGCTGGCGGCCCCGCTACGGCCTCGCGCGCGGAATCGAGAGGACGCTGCTGGACGAGGGGCTGCTCCCCTCCCCCCGCTGATCGCCGCGAGGCGGCGGGCCGGCCCGTCCCAGGGCCGGCCCGTCCCTTGACAGCGCCCCCCGGTGCCGATAGAATGACCCGATGCTCGCTCCCGGAAAGGCGTCGCGCACGTGGAACCCCGCCCATCCCTGGCCCAGCGACTGAAGGTGCTGTTCATAGGGGCCGCGCACAGCCCCCACGACAGCGCCATATTCCATAAACTGTCCCTGATCGCCTTCTTCGCCTGGGTCGGCCTGGGGGCGGACGGCCTCTCCTCGTCGTGCTACGGCCCGCCGGAGGCGTTCATGGTCCTCCGCGACCGCCCGCATCTGGCCTTTTTCATCGCGCTGGGGACCGCCGTGACCGTCTTCATCATCAGCGCCTCCTACTCCCAGATCATCGAGCTCTTCCCCACGGGCGGCGGCGGTTACTTCGTGGCGAGCAAGCTTCTCTCCCCCGCCGCCGGGATGGTCTCCGGGTGCGCCCTCCTCGTGGACTACGTGCTCACCATCACCCTCTCCATCGCCAGCGGCACCGACGCCGTTTTCAGCTTTCTCCCCGCCTCGTGGTACACGCGCCGGCTCTATCTCGCGGTGGGCGGCGTCCTCCTCCTGACCCTGCTGAACCTGCGCGGCAGCAAGGAATCCGTCCTCCCGCTCGTCCCGATCTTTCTCGTCTTCGTCGCCACGCACGCCTTCGCGATCCTCTGGGCCCTGGGGGCGCATATCGCCGAGATCCCGACCGTCGCCCACCGCACGGGCGCCGAGGTCGGCCGCGCCGCCTCCGAGCTCGGCCTCGCCGGGATGTTCCTCCTCATGCTCCGCGCCTACAGCATGGGCGCGGGGACATACACGGGGCTCGAGGCGGTCTCCAACGGCCTCCCCCTCCTGAGGGAGCCGAAGGTCCAGACGGGGAAGCGCACGATGCGCTACATGGCGGTCTCGCTGGCGCTCACGGTCTTCGGCCTCATGTCCGCGTACGTACTCTACGGGGCCCGGCGGGAGCCCGGCGCCACGAAGACGCTCAACGCGATCCTCTTCGACCGGATGGCGGCCGGGTGGGGAACGACCGGCTACGTCTTTATCCTGGTGACGCTCGTCTCCGAGGCGGCGATCCTCTTCGTCGCGGCGCAGACCGGCTTTCTCGGCGGCCCCCGCGTGCTGGCGAACATGGCGCTCGACCGCTGGGTCCCGACGCGCTTCGCGATGCTGAGCGACCGGTTCGTGACGCAGAACGGAGTCCTGCTCATGGGGGGGGCGGGCCTCGTCCTGATGCTCGTGACGCGCGGCTCGGTGCAGTTCCTCGTCGTCCTCTACAGCATCAACGTCTTCATCACGTTCGTCCTTTCGCAACTCGGGATGGTGCGCCACTGGTGGGGCGCCCGGCGCCGGGAGGCGGGGTGGGCGGGAAAGCTCTTTGTAAACGGCGCGGCGCTCGTCCTCTGCCTCTCCATCCTCGCCTCGGTCACGGTGGTCAAGTTCCACGAGGGGGGATGGATCACCCTCCTGGTCACCGGGGCGCTGATAGCGGCGGTTACCGCGATCAAGCGGCACTACGCGCATACCGCCAGGCTCCTCCGCGCCCTGGACTCCCTCGTCGCGGCCGCCGGCTGCGAGAGCCCGGAGATCATCCCCGGCAGGCCCCCCGCCATCGCCGCGCGGATGGACCCCCAGGAGAGGACGGCGGTCCTCCTCGTCAACGGCTTCAACGGGATGGGCCTCCACACGCTCTTCAGCGTCTTCCGCATGTTCGGCGGCGTCTTCAAGAACTTCATCTTCGTGCAGGTCGGGATGGTGGACGCCGGGATATTCAAGGGGCCGGCGGATATCGAGAAGCTGGAGGCGAAGGTGCGGGAGGATCTGGCGCGCTACGTCTCCTACGTCAAGGCGCACGGCTACTGGGCCGAGGCGGTCCCGCGCCTCGGCACCGACGTCGTGGACGAGATCGCCCGCCTGGCCCCGGGGCTTATGGAGCGCTACCCGCAGGCGATCTTCTTCGGCGGGAGGCTCGTCTTCCCTGAGGACTCGCTGCTCTCCCGCTGGCTCCATAACTACGTCATCTTCTCCGTCCAGAAGAACTTCTACTACGCCGGGATCCCCTTCTTCGTGGTCCCGATCAAGATGGAAGCGGGGGGGGCGGCCCATGCTGCGTAAACTCGGCGCCCGGCGCGCCCTCCGTTTCGCCCTCCTCGCCCTCCCGTCCGTCTGCGTCGTGGACGCCCTCCTCCTCGAGCCGGAGTGGATCGCCACGCGCCGCCTGAAGATCCCGGGGAGGAAGCCGCGCTTCCGCCTCGCCCACTTCACCGACCTCCACTACCGCGGGGACCGGGCGCTCCTCAAGGGGGTCGTGAAGAGGATCAACTCCCTCTCCCCGGATCTCGCCTGTTTCACGGGGGACATCATCGAGGAGAAGCGCCACCTCGGCGAGGCCCTCGATCTGCTCCGCGGCGTGCGATCCCCCCTCTACGGCGTCCCCGGCAACCACGACTACTGGAGCGGCGCCCCCTTCGAGGAGATCGCCCGCGCCTTCGAAGCCACCGGCGGGGCGTGGCTCGTGGACCGCGAGACCGCCTTCCCCGGCGGGGCCCTCTCGATCGTAGGGGCGTCGAGCCATGACGCCGGCTTCATCGCCAAGGGGGACGGGAAGGGGAAGCGGCTCCTGCTGACGCACTACCCCGCCTTCGCCGACCTCCTGAAGGGGAGACGGTTCGACCTGATCCTCGCCGGGCACACCCACGGGGGGCAGATCCGCATCCCGTTCTGGGGCGCCCCGTTCCTCCCATGGGGAACGGGGAGATACGAGATGGGGCTCTACCGGACGCCGGCGGGCCCCCTCTACGTCAACCCCGGGATCGGGACCTTCTACGCCCCCGTCCGGATCTTCTGCAGGCCGGAGATCACCCTGCTGGAGTTCTGACCGGGGTCGGGGCGGCGGTCCGCGCCCCGCGCCGCCGGCTTTCGACTTCTGCCTTTCGACTTCTGCCTTGACCCGCGCCGCCGCGCGGAGGTATGCTGTCCGTGTCGCACGACACGACGACAGGAGAGGCCACCATGCGCGCTTCCGCAGCGGCCGCGATCGCCGCCGCCCTTCTCGCCGCCGCCCCGACCCCCGCACCGCCGCCCCTCCCCGCCGGGACGCTCAACCTCGTCTACATGTCGCCGTTCGGCGGCTACTCCCCGGCGAACTACAACAAGAAATGCCTCGTCCTCGATCCGGACGGCAAAGGGGTTTCCACGCGGCCCGGCGACCTGAGCTTCCCGCTCATAGACCTCCTCCGGCGCGCCCGGAAGACGATCGACATCGCCTGTTACCTGTACGGCATCTACACCCCCGAGCACACCGAGATCGCCAAGGCGGCCCGGCGCGGCGTGAAGGTTCGCCTCTTCCTCGACCCCTCGATCAAGGACAAGAACGGCGTCCCGGTCATCCAGGAGGCCATAGACCGGATCGTCGAGGACAAGCTCCCGATCGAGGCGAAGATCATCGACCCGGCCCTCGCCGAGAAGGCGACCGGCCTCCCGTTCCAGACGATGCAC
Source organism: uncultured bacterium (assembly GCA_937858775.1). Lineage (GTDB taxonomy): Bacteria > Auribacterota > Tritonobacteria > UBA1439 > UBA1439 > UBA1439. Next base: position 4,589 of record CALLYX010000384.1, read on the forward strand.
GAGAAGTTCGGCGTCATCGACGGCGCGCACGTCTTCACGGGAAGCGCCAACATAGAGCCCGGCGCGAACGTGAAATACACCGAGGACCGGTTCTTCCTGCTCAACAACCCCGGCGCGGTCGCCGACTTCGAGGCGGAGTTCGATCGGCTCTGGGGAATGGGCCGCTGGGCCGTCAAACCGCGGGGCGGCGCCGGCAGGAGAAGCGGCGCCGGGGCCCCGCGCCCGGCGCCCGCCCCCCACTCCGCCGGGTCGGGCGGGATCACGACGCGTTTCAACAGCGTCGAGCGCCTCGAGAAGTACGTCAAGGAGGCGTTCTCCGAGGCGGTCGCGCGAGCCAAGGCGGGAAGGCCGGCGACGATGGACATCATGATCTTCTCCTTCACGTCGCCCTCCCTCGCCGACAGCCTCCTGCGCATCGCGCGGGACTACCCGTCCGTCCGGATCCGCGTCATAGCGAACCTGAGCCAGCTCTTCCGCGAGCCGACCACCGTCGTGACGGATATCGAGGGGATCGCCTCGGGCGATGTCGGCGCCTACGGCGAGATCGCCGGGCGGCGAAAGGCGTTCATCAAGGACCCGAAGGAGCACGCCCTCGCCGTGGAGGCCGAAACCAAGCAGATCATCAGCGAGTACCGGAAGAGGCCCCTCCCGAACGTCGAGGTGAAGTACAAGTGGTTCCCCTCCTTCTCCTGGGATCCGGCGCTGGGCAGGGCGGATTACGATCATTTCCACCCGAAGGCGTCCCTCCTCCACCACAAGGTCGCGATCGTCAACGGGGAGACGCTCGTCACCGGCTCGTACAACTGGTCGAACTACGCGGAGACGAAGAATCTCGAGAACCTGATGATCCTGCGCGGCCCCGCGAACCGGGCGATCGTCGCCGACTTCGAGGCCGAGTTCGAAGCGATGTGGAACGACCCGTCCCTCGTCAAGACGAGCGCGGAATGCCGTTCCCTGAAGGAGGCGATCTGCGCCGGGATCGACCGCGAGCACGCGGCGGCCGAACCCGCGGCCGGACCGGGCGGTTGAGCCCCCTTGCCCCGCGCCGCGTTTCGTGCTATCCGTAATTGCGCCCCCGGGGGCGGCGCGGCCCGGCGGCGCGTCGCGGAGGTGCGCTCGTGAACAGACGGGAGTTTCTCGCGTGGGGGGCGCGCTCCGCCGCCGGGCTCGCGTTCTGCCCCCCCGCCCGGTGGCTCTTCGCGGCGGCACCGGGGAGGCGCCCCGATTTCTCCGTCCCCCCCTCGCCGACCCTCCCGCAGATCGTCTTCGCGAAGGGCGACTCCCCCGGCGCGCAGGCGCGCGCGGCGGTCGGGGCGATCGGCGGCATGGGGCGCTTCGTGGCCCGGGGCGACCGCGTGGCCGTCAAGCCCAACATCTCCTGGGACAGCCCGCCGGAGCTCGGCGCCGACACCCATCCGGAGATCGTTGCGGCGATCGTGGAGATGGCCCTCGGCGCGGGCGCCCGCGAGGTGGTCGTCTTCGACCACATAATCGAGGAGCCGCGCCGCTGCCTCGCGGTGAGCGGCATCGGCCCGGCCGCGGAGAGGGCGGGGGCGCGGGTGGTCGTGCAGGGGGCGCGCTCGTTCCGCGACGCCGATGTCGGCGGCTTCGTCGGGAGGCAGCCGGTGATGATCCCCATCCTAGAGGCCGACAAGCTCATCAGCGTCCCCGTCGTGAAGCAGCACGGCCTGAGCAAGCTGACCGCCTCGATGAAGAACCTGTACGGGATCGTCGGCGGGAGGCGCGGGAAACTCCATCCGAAGATCGACGAGAGCATCGTCGACCTGGCCGCGTTCGCGCGGCCGACGCTCGTCGTCCTCGACGCAACGAGGGTCATGACGCGGCACGGCCCCAGCGGCGGCAAGCCCGGCGACCTGATCCATCCGCGGATCGTCGCCGCCGGGACGGACCAGGTGGCGCTCGACGCCTGGGCCGCCTCGCTCCTCGGCCTGAAGCCCTCCGACGTCGGATATATCGGCCTGGCCCGGTCGCGCGGCCTCGGCTCGGCCGACTACGGGGGGCTCAGGACGAAGGAGGTCTAGCCGCGCCGCGATGAACCGATCCGCCGCCGTCATCGTCCGCCGCGCCCGCCGCCTCTCGCAGGCGGTGTTCCTCCTCGCGTTCCTCGCGCTGGTCTTCCACGCCCGCTACTCCACCCTCACGATGGACCTGGCCGCCGGGCGCGTCGAGGCGCCGCCGTCTGCCGGGGGCTTCCTTTACTTCGACCCGTTCGCCGCCCTCGGCCTCCTCGTCTCGTCGCGGTCGATCCCCGCGCCGTTCCTCTGGGCCATCGTCGTCTCGGCCGCGACGATTCTTCTCGGGAGGTTCTTCTGCGGATGGATCTGCCCGTTCGGGACGCTCCACCACATCCTCGGGCGCCTCGCCCCGTTGCGGCCCCTGCGGCGGGCCTCCGTCCGCGCGGCCGGCCGCCGCGCGCAGGCGCTGAAGTACGGCCTCCTCGCCGCCATACTGGCCGCCGCGGCGCTGACGGCCCTTCAGCCCGCCGCGTTCGACCCGCTCTCCATCCTCGCCCGCGCCCTCGCCGTCTCCGTGTTCCCGGCCGTCCACCTCGCCGCGGTCCGCGTCCTCTCCGCGGCCATGGATTCGGGGGCGTCGATCCTCGCGGAACCCGCCTCCGCCGCGTACCGCCTCCTCGAACGGCGCGAACTCGTAGGGGAGGCCGTCCCGTTCCGCACGGCGCTCTCCACCGGCGTCCTCCTGTCCGCCCTCCTTCTCGCCAACCTCGCCTGGCCGAGGGCATGGTGCCGCTTTCTCTGCCCGCTCGGCGCCTTGCTCGGCCTTCTCGCCCGCCTCTCCCCCCTTCGCCTTCTCAAGGACGGCTCGCGCTGCGTCCCTTGCGCCCGGTGCGCGATCCTGTGCCCCGGGGGGGCCTCGCCGGACGGGGAGGCGGCGTGGCGCGGGACCGAATGCGTCCTCTGCCTGAACTGCGCCGCCGCCTGCCCGGAGGACGCGCTCGGCTTCGGTTTTCGCGAGGACGCGGAGGCGGCCCGCGCCCCCGACCTCACGAGGCGGGCGCTCGTCACGGGGCTGGCGGGCGGCCTTCTCTCGGCGCCCTTTCTTCGCTCCTCCCGCTCCCGCGCCGGTCGTTCCCGCCTCATCCGCCCCCCGGGGGCCCTCCCGGAGCCGCTCTTCCTCGCTGCGTGCCTGCGATGCGGGGCGTGCACGCGGATCTGCCCGAAGGCGGCGATCCACCCCTCCCTCCTCGATGCCGGGATCGAGGGGATCTGGACGCCGCGCATCATCCCGCGAGTCGGCTACTGCGTCTACTCCTGCACGCTCTGCGGGCAGGTCTGCCCGTCGGGGGCGATACGGCCGCTCACGATCGAGGAGAAGAAGGGCTCCGACCGCGTCCGCCCGGTGAAGCTCGGCACCGCCGTCGTGGACCGGGGCCGCTGCATCCCGTGGGACAGCGGGCTCTCGTGCCTCGCCTGCGAGGAGGTCTGCCCCGTCTCCCCGAAGGCGATCACCGTAGACGTCGGACCCGGGCTCGGTCCGCGCGCGGTCGGCGGTGCGGTCGGCCGCCCGCGGGTGGACTCGTTCTGGTGCATCGGCTGCGGCCGCTGCGAAAACATCTGTCCGGTGGACGGGGAGGCGGCTATAAGGGTTTTCCCCCTCGGGGAATCGCGCGCGGAGGGGTAGTCGGGACGGCATCCCGGCGTCCTTGCGGCTTTCCCCCCCCTCTTCCCGCCGCCCCGCGGCGGACTCATGCCGGCCCCTCCCCGCTGAACACCCCCGTTACCGTCCGTCGGGCGCCGGCCCCGTCCATGGGGATGCCGGCCGGGCGGAACATACCCGTACAGAACGTTTTTTTCGCTTTACACCCTTCTCCCCCTCTTGCTATCGTTAAACATATGACGTGGTTACTATCATGTCTATGCCGGTGCCGCGCCGCGCCTTCCCCGTCGATCCCCAGGCCGAACCTTCATCACCTTGAGTCCGCCCTGCCGGTCATAATGGAGCGTTATGGCGCAGGCAGAGGTAGCGCAGACTGTAGCGCAGGTAGAGGTAGCGCGGACTGTGGCGCAGATAGAAGTAGCGCAGGTAGATGTAGCGCAGACTTAAGTCTGCGCTACAATCGTCTGCGCTACAATCGTCTGCGCTACAATCGTCTGCGCTACAATCGTCTGCGCCTTGACCATCTGCGCCTTAACCATCTGCCCCACAATCGCCCGCGCCTCAATATCCCCCGCGCCAATATCCCCCCCAACATCCGCGCTACTCGGGGGCGGCGTCTTGCCTGCACGAGGACAGGCCGTTTCGACAGCCCATCAATCTGAGGCCGCATTGCTGAAAAGGAGAAGACCGTGAGGAATCGACTATCGTTTTCACGCGTTCTCGTCGCATGCGTCGTTCTCGGGATACCCGCTGCGGCGCTCTACGGCGGCCCGACGCCGGGCCTTTGGAAAACCGGCGACGGTGACGAAGAATTCTTCGTGACATCGGACGGCGCCCACGTCGAGAAGTTCGCCATTACCCTGACCGTCACAGGCTGCGGCACCTATAAGATCACCCACATGAACGTCGTCCCCATTATCGACAATGCGTTCTCCTTCGCCGGCCCTTTCTACGCACAGGGAACCTTCAGTTCGGATACCTCGGCCTCCGCGACTTGCGGTCTCGATCATTACGACATCACCGGTTGCGGAGTCGTGAGCGGCGGGCCGTGGACAGAGGACGTCGTCTGCAGCGGGTGCATCCCCGCCCCGACATATACACCGGCACATTCCACTCCGACGCCCACCCACACGCCCGTTCCGGGCTCGTTCCTCGACGCACACACGAGCAGCGGCTCGCCCGCGGCGGGGGACCCGTTCAGTGTGAGGGTGAACGTGCAGCCGATCGAGCAGGCGTTCGACGCCTGGGGCGTCATCTTCGGACCCGCCGGTGCGATCCACTCCTTCGTCCTCAACAACCCCGGGGCGCTCGTCCCGGGCGCGGTCCCGCTCGCGACGAACGTCCCGCGCCTCGGCACGGCGTATGACGGGTCCCTCCTCGACCTGCCCGCGATACCCCAGGGTGTCCAGGGGACGTACCGTATCATCGTGGGCCTTGTGCCCGCGGGGGTCCCGCCGACGGACGCCGGAAGCGCCATTCCGGGATACGTCGACACGGAGAACGTGACCGTGCGATAATCCCCTCCGCCGCCCTACGCGGGCGGCGGAGGGTTGTGAAGATCACGGGTGCGCCTCAGTCGCGGGCCGCGCGGATGCGCAAAGGCGCCCCCGATGCGGATATCGTGCACGAAAGGAAAGAGCTTCATGCGCGCACGCCTTTCGACTTCCGTCTTCGACGTCCGCGTCCTCATGGAGCGTTATGGCGCAGGTATATGTAGCGCGGACTGTAGCGCAGACTGTAGCGCAGATAGATGTAGCGCAGACTTAAGTCTGCGCTACAATCGTCTGCGCTACAATCGTCTGCGCCTTAATCATCTGCGCCTTAATATCCCCGCCCCAACATCCCCGCCCCAACGTCCGCGCAGCGCATGCGCCGTTTCGCACCACAGCCGCCGGCCATGCCGGCGCGCCGGCCCGGAGATAATCGTCGTATGACGGGGTACATCCAGATCTACACGGGCGACGGCAAGGGGAAAACAACCGCCGCCCTCGGCCTCGCCCTTCGCGCGGCGGGGGCCGGGATACGCGTCTTCATCGCCTGCTTCATGAAGGGGAGGAGATATTCGGAGGACGCCGCGCTGGTCCGCCTCCGGCCGGAGATCACGGTGAAGAAGTTCGGGCGCGCGTGCTTCGTGCGGGGGAAACCGTCGCGGGCCGACTTCGCCGCCGCGGCGCGCGGCTTGAAGGCGGCGGAGCGGGCGATCACCTCCGGCCGTTACGGTCTCGTCATCCTCGACGAGGCTGCGGTCGCCGCCGCCCTCGGCCTCTTTCCCGCTTCGGAGTTGCTTCGCCTCGCGGACCTGAAGCCGCCCCGCGTGGAGCTCGTAATCACCGGACGCGGCGCTTCACCGGCTCTCAAAAGGCGCGCCGACCTCGTCACGGAGATGCGCGAGGTGAAGCACTCCTACCGCAGGGGCGTGAAGGCAAGGAGGGGGATCGAGCGGTAGGGGAAGATCCCGTGCCCGGCGAACGAAAGGGAGGCCCCATGAGAGCGATCCGGGTCATCGCGGCTGCGCCGGCCGCCGCGCGCGCGGGCGTAGAGTGCGTCAGACGACAATGAGGACCCCGGGCGCATGACAGGCCCCCGCTCCGGCGCGGCCGTCAGCCGGCGGCGTGGAAGGCGATGCGCCGTTGACGCTCGGATGGAAAGGAGGTGGCGCACCGCCGCCACGAGCCGCGCGGCGGAGGGACGAACGCATCCAGGCACGGACGGCCGGAACACGCTTTTCAACCGGAGAGGAATCGACAGATGAAAATCATCAGAGTGATCGCCGCGGCTGCGATCCTGGCCATGCCGGGGCTTGCCGCCGCGCAGAACTTCACGCCGAACATCCTGCTGTTCGACAACCAGTGCACGGGCAGCACATCCTACTACCCGCAGGCGCTCGCCAACATGGGTCTCGCCTTCACCAAAACCACCACGCCGGACTCTTTTTATGCGGCCCTCACGAGCGTCACGAGATGGGACCTGGTGCTGGTGGATGCCTACGGGGATTCGTTGACCGGGCCGACGCACACCGCCCTGATCGATTTCATCCAGAACGGCGGGCACTGCGTGCTCAACTACTGGGGCCTCAACGAGACGCTGGACGCCGCGTTCGGGGCGAAACAGTTTATCACAAACTCCACGTACTACGCCTTCTACGAAATTCCGCAACCGGTCAAGCGCTGGAACCCCGGGCACCCGCTCTTGACCACGCCGCACACCATTCCCGATCTGACGCCGGTACAGAACACCTGCAATATCGACGGGTATTATCTCGAACCCCTCTCGGGCTCGACCGCGGTAGCCGGGTACACGCCGACGGCCGCGAGCAACCAGGCGGCGATCGTCGTAGGGAACGAGGGGCGCACCATCCTCCTGGGCATTACCCCGGGCCTCTTCGGGCCCGACATGCGGAACCTGCTCGAGAACTGCATCTAGTTCGTCATGCCGCCGCCCCCGCCCCTCCGGCTTACGCTCAACACGGCTGAGCCGACGGTCGGGAACCGGTTCTGGGTTGACGTGGCGGTGCAGCCGCTCACGCAGGCGTTCGACGCGTGGGGGGTGATCCTCGGCCCGAACAACGTCTCCTATTCGTTCGCCCTCGGCCAGCCGGCCGCGCTCCGGAGCGGGGCGCTGCCGCTTGCCACGAACGTCCCGGGCCTCCCCACGGCGTACACGGGGCGACTGTTCGACATCGCCGCGATTCCCGAGAGCGCGAAGGGGACCTACAAGATCATCGTGGAACTCGTACCGGCCGGCGTCCCGCCATTCTTCCCGATCCCCGGTTATGCGGACATCCGGACCGTGAAGGTGAACTAGGAGACCGGCTTCAGGATCCGCCGAAACAAAGGAGGGGGGGGCACCAGCCCCCCCTCCTTTTGGTTTTCGCGTTCGTCGCGACAGCAGGGGGGCCGCCTCCACCGCGCGATCCCCGGGCCGAACCTGCATCACCTTGAGCCCCCCCTGCCGGTTATTATGTAGCGCAGACTGTAGCGCAGACTGTAGCGCAGATAGATGTAACACGGGATTAAGTAGCGCAGACCGTAGCGCAGACTTAAGTCTGCGCTACTACGGTGTCTCCGCCCCAACCATCCGCGCCGCGCATTCGATCAGACGTAGCGCAAATAGATGTAGCGCAGACTGTAGCGCAGATAGATGTAACACGGGATTAAGTAGCGCAGACCGTAGCGCAGACTTAAGTCTGCGCTACTACGGTGTCTCCGCCCCAACCATCCGCGCCGCGCATCCGATCAGACGTAGCGCAGGTAGATGTAGCGCAGGCTGTCACGCAGGTTGTAGCGCAGATAGATGTAGCGCAGGTAGTAGCGCAGACTTAAGTCTGCGCTACAATCGTCTGCGCTACAATCGTCTGCGCTACAATCGCCTGCGCTACAATCGCCTGCGCTACAATCGCCTGCGCTACAATCGCCTGCGCTACAATATTGGCGCCACAATAGCGAGGGGCTAGGAAGCGGTCTCATGCGGCATAACCGGTCGAGACCGCCTCGCTCCGGCCTCGATTACAACGCGTTCCGCCGTTCCAGGCCCCTCACCACTTCTCGGGCGGGATATAGTCGCCGAACCTCGCCCGGGCCTCCTCCAGGCGCGCCCTCTGCCCCGCGAGGACGCTGAAGATCTCCGGCGGGGCGTCTTTCACCTTCTCCCGGTAGATCGCCTCTATCCGGGCGATCTTCGCGAGGTTCTCCGGCACGCGGACGGCGAACTGCGCCCGGTACGCCTCCTCCGCGTACTTCTCGCCGAGGACTTCGCGGAAGAGCCTCTTCAGGTCCGCGTAGGCGGGGATCAGCCCCGTCGGGCTGCGGAGCGCGCCGACGCCGTCGTGCACGCGGAGCTCCATCCACTTGTACCAGACCCGCTTGTCCGTCTTCTTGTTCAGGAACTTCACGTCCCCCCCCCGGAGGAAGTAGTTCACGGAGAAGATGCGCGGGACCCTCGCGAGTCTCCGGCTGAAATCCAGGTTCGCCTGAACGTACCTGCCTATCGGGATGGAGAGGAAGTCGAGGTTGGACATCGGGTTGAACTCGCGCACCCCCTCGCTGCCGAGGGTCGCCGCGGTCGTCTCCGACTCGAGCGCCGCCCCCTTCGTGACGATCCCGTGCGCCCAGTCGAACGCCTCCTCCACCGGCACCGATGTGTCCGAGTCGCGCCCGCCGTAGACTATCGCCCCAACGGGGACGCCCGCCGGGTCGTGGAGGGCCGGGTCCACGTTGTCGAGCGACTCCAGCGCCAGGGTGAAGCGCGCGTTCGGATGCGAAGGCGGGATCTCCTTTCCGGCCGCGTCCTTCTTCCCGGGGCGCCAGTCGCCCGAGTGGTTCACCCCGCCCGGGGGGACGGGGCCGTCCTTCCCCTGCCAGTAGACGCCTCCGCCCGGGACGGCGAGGACATTGGAGAAGATCACCTCGCCCGGGGAGTGAAGCGCCTTCCACTGGCTGGGGTCGTCCTTGGCGTTCACCCCCTGGATGATCCCGAACATCCCCTTCTCGACGTTGACCGCCCGCATCTCGCCGCCCGCCCTCCGGATGTAGGCGATGTCGTCCCCGACTATCGTCTCCCCCTCGAGCATCGCCGTCGAGGTCTTGCCGCATAGCGACGGAAACGCCCCGAGGAAGAAGGTCTTCCTCCCACCCGGCCCATGAATGCCCATGATGAGCATATGCTCCGTGAGCCACCCCTCCGCGGCGCCGCGCCGGATCGCCAGGCGCATCGCGAGCTTCTTGAGGCCGATCGTATTCCCGCCGTATTGCGTGTTCACGCTGTAGACCGTGTCGCCCTCGACGTCGATGTAGATCCGGCGCCGGTCGAGGTCGCGGCACGTTTTCCTCTCGTCCAGCGCGCCCTGCGAATGGACGAACCTGAAGAATCGCGCCCCTTCCCCCTGCCGGACGAACTCGGCGTAGCCGGGACGGTAGAGGATCGTCTCGCTGTGGGCGACGTACGAGGAGTCGGTGATCTGGACGCACGGGATGGAGAAATCCGAGCCGGCGGGGCCGAGGCAGAAGAAGCAGACGAACGCCTCCTTCCCGCGCATGATTCCGCGGAGGATCCCGCGGATATCGTCGATCGCGGCGCCGCGCGGCTTCGTCTCTATACCCTCCCCGAGGTCCGTTCCCTCCGGGACAAGGATGCCGGTGTTCTTCTTGTCCCTACCCTGGTCGGCGTAGTTGTCGAAGTGTAGGGTGTGCCCCTCCACGGCGAGCCGCGTCTCCTCCCCGTTCCGTATGGCCGCCTCGCGTATGCGGATGAAATCCTCCGGCTCGTCCGCGCTCACGTAGACCCGGGCCGGGTCGCACAGGTCGAGGAACTCCGCGATGAAGCGGTGGAGCCCGCCGTTCCTTATCCTCGCGATCCTGCCGCACTGCTCCCCCCCCAGCCTCTCCCTGAGCGATCGCATGGCGTCCATGGCGAATTCCCCCCTCGCGCGCACCCCCCCGCGCAGGGCGGCAGTATATCGGAGCCCCCGCCCGCGGACAAGGGCGAATCTCCGGCGCGTTCCCGGGGGCGCGACCCGCCGCGTTTACCTCCCCGCGCCCGTTTGCTAGAATGGAGTCGAACTGCAAGGGGGGAGCCATGAGCGGTGACTACGCGGGCCTGATCAAGGATCTGCTGGAGAAGACGCAGAGCAGGATACTGCTCGTGGTCGCGGACGGGCTCGGCGGGCTCCCGATGAAGCCGGGCGGGCCCACGGAACTCGAGGCGGCGCGGACGCCCCACCTCGACGCCCTCGCCCCCTCCTCCTCCCTCGGCCTGCTCGAGCCGGTGGGGCCCGGCGTGACGCCGGGCAGCGGCCCCGCGCACCTCGCCCTCTTCGGCTACGACCCGGTAAGATACAACATCGGGCGCGGCGTCCTCGAGGGGCTCGGCATCGACTTCCCCCTGACCGGGCGCGACCTCGCCGCCCGCTTCAACTTCGCCACGATGGACGGCCGCGGCGACCTCGTCGACAGGAGGGCCGGCCGCCCGAGCACGGAGGAGAACCGGCGGCTCGTGCGGAAGCTCCGCGACGCCGTCCAGGCCCCGCCCGGTTTCGAGCTCTTCTTCGAGACGGTGAAGGAGCACCGCGGCCTGCTCGTGCTGCGCGGCGACGGCCTCTCCGGCGCGGTCCACGACACCGACCCGCAGGAGCTCGGCGTCCCGGCCCTGCCGGCCCGGGCACTCGAGCCGGCCGCGGAGAAGACCGCCGAGATCGTGAACGGAGTAGTCGCGCGCGCCGTGGAGGCGCTGAGGGGGGAGAAGCGGGGGAACACCATCCTCCTTCGCGGCTTCTCGAAACACGAACCGCTCCCGACCATGGCCGACCGCTACGGGGTGGACGCCTTCGCCGTCGCCCAGTACCCGATGTACCGCGGCCTCGCCCGCCTCGTCGGGATGACCGTTGCGCCGCACACCGCCTCCGCCGCCGAGGATCTCGACGCCCTCGGGCGGGAGTTCGGGGCGCGCACATTCTTCTACCTCCACTTCAAGAAGACCGACAGCCGCGGGGAGGACGGGGATTTCGCGGCGAAGGTCAAGGCGGTCGAGGAGCTCGACGGGATCATCCCGCCGCTCCTCGCGCTGAAGCCCGATGTGCTCGCAGTCACCGCCGACCACTCGACCCCCTGCCGCCTCGCGATGCACAGTTGGCACCCCGTGCCGCTGCTCATCCACTCCCCGTACTGCCGCTCCTCGGCCGGAACGCGCTTCACCGAGAGGGATTGCGCCGCCGGGGCGCTCGGCCTGAGGCCCTCGACGAGCCTGATGCCGATCCTGCTGGCGCACGCGCGGAAACTTCTCAAGTTCGGGGCGTGACGCCGGGGGGCGTGGGGGGAGGGGGTCGGGACCGGGGAGGGGGGAATCGCCGTGCTTGATTGCGCGGGGCTCACGATTCCGGAGATCGAGAGACGGTTCCTCGGGCGCCCGGAACCGCCCGCCCCCGGGGAGGTCGCCGCCCTCGAGGCGGACCCC
>CALLYX010000385.1 GCA_937858775.1 uncultured bacterium
CGAAGAACAGGCGCGCCGCCGCGGTGTAGCCCAGAAGCGAGAATGCGGCGAACGGCAGCAGCATGAAGGGCGGGTAGTAGTACTTGAAGCCGCGGGGGGACGCGGCGCCCTCCACCGCGCACGGCACGATCATCCGGTACGGGTTGAGGCCCCTGGCGAATGCCTGCGGCGCGTGATAGTAGACGCCGAAATCCCACTGAAGGCGATCGAGGCGGAGGGAGAGGGAGATGATGACGCCGGCGCAGTAGAGCAGTAGCGCCGCGCACGCCATGCGGTTGAGCGCCGTCGCATTCATCGCAGGAACCTTCGCGCGTCGCGCGCGGCAGCGGGGCGGGGGCTACACCCTCTCCCGCCGAACCTCGTCCTTGATGCGCTGGATATGGCCGCGGCCGAGCCCCTTGACCTCGCAGCCCAGTTCGAAGTAGCGGCGGATTTTCCCGTCGTCGAGAACCCCGAAACAGTCCACGATCGCCGCTGATCCGCCGATCATGCGCACCACCTCGTCCGGATCGAGGCCGAGATAGGCGGCGTGCCTGACCGCGAAGACCACGGCGTCCGCCCCCGCGAGCGCCTTCGCGAGATCCCGCTGCACGCGCACCTCCGAGAGCCTATCCTGCCCGCGGAAGAAGTGCCTTCTCCCGTGCCCCTTGCCGGGGTACGACTCCTGCTTCTCCAACTCCGGCCAGGATCGGACATACGGATCGTGCACCCTTATCTCCGCCCCCATCTCCGAGAGTCGGCGGGCGACGATCTCGGAGCCGCTGTAGCGCGTATCCCCGACGTCCTCCCGGTAGGAGGCGCCCAGGAGCAGGATCTCCGCAGCCGCTATGGGGCGGTTCATGTTCCGAAGGGCGTCGCGCGTGACCTGTGCGGCGTGGAGGCCGCGCGTGTCGTTGATGTCTATCGCCAGCGGCGTGATCTTGAATATGTCATCCTCGAAGCCCAGGATATGCCGGTAGGCCCACATCCCCAGCCCGCCGTCCTTGGGAAGGCAGTAGCCGCCGATGCCCGGCCCCGGGAAGATGATGTTGGAGTGGGTGGGGCGCACCTTGATCGCATTGATCACCTTGACCAGGTCCACGCCGTTCCTCTCGGCGAAGAGGCTCCATTCGTCCAGGAAGGCGAGCGACGCGGCGCGGTAGCTGTTCTCGACGATCTTGGCGGTCTCGGATTCGATAGGGCGGTCGAGAACGGTGAGCGGGTACTTCCTCGTGTTGAGCACCCCGTTCAGGAACTTCACCACCCTCTCCCGCGCCTCGGCGTTGACCCCGCTGCAGACGCGCCAGAAGTCGCGTATGCTCGCGACGTACTCCCGGCCCGGCATCACCCGCTCGTAGCTGTGGGCGAGGAGCGGATCGGAGGCGATCCCGCGGCGGCGGAACTCCTTCCGCATGATCGGGTAGGCCACCTGCTCGGTCGTTCCGGGCGGCACGGTCGTCTCGATGAGGACGAGGGCGTCGGGGCGGATGTGGCGCGCCATGATCTCCAGCGACTCCTCCAGCGCGCCTATGTCGGCCCACCCCTTGCGGACGTCGCCGAGGGCGTGCTTGGCGTAGTCGCACTGGACGTCGACGACCACCACGTCTGCGAGGGAGAGGACATCGTAGACGTAGGTCGCCACGAGGGTCTTCTTCTCGATGACGCACCTGCGGATGATTCTGGCCACCTCCGGGTCCTCGGCCTCTACCGGCGCCTCGCCCCGGTTGAGGAGCGGGATCTTCCAGAAGGATCGCACGCTCGGGCGCTGCATCCCGATCACGAACTTGGACGGCTTCCCCCCCCTCCCCCGCGCGTCTGCGACGATGGCGGCCATGACCGCCCCGACGAAGCCGACCCCCATGACGACCACGATCTCCCGGCCCGCCGCGCGATGGGAGGCGGCGAGCCGCCTCAGGCGGGAGAACTCGCGCGAATACTCCCTCCGGCCGGGCAGGGCGAAGACCTCGCCGGAGGGGCTGATCGAACGGGGCGTTTCGCTCTTCTTCATCTGCGGGCTCCTTTGAGGCGCGGCGTCGGCGCGCAAACGGTTATTGTACCAGATTGAACCGCGGCACCTGTCTCGGCCGGCCGGGAAACCGGCTTCCCGGGGCGCGGGCCGTCCGTTCCGTCCGCGGTCAGGAGATGCCGTGCTTCTTCAGCTTGTACCAGAGGTTTCGTTCGCTGATGGCCAAAAGCCGGGCCGCCCGCGACTTCACGCCGTCGGCGTCGCGAAGGGCCCTTTCTATCATCGCCTTCTCGAGGGCCGCGACCGCGCCGTCGAGCCCCTCCCGTCCCTCGGGCGCGGCGGCGGCCTGCCCGCCGCCGGGCGCGTCCGCCTCGCCGGCCGCGGCCCAGTGGACGATCTCGGGGGGGAGGTCCTCCATCCCTATCCGCCCGGCGCCGCTCAGCGCCACCGCCCGCTCGATCACGTTTTGCATCTCCCTGACGTTCCCCGGCCACGGGTAGGATGAAAGCGCACGCAGCACCTCCTCCGAGGGCGGCGCCACCTCCTTTCCCCATTCCCGCGAGTATTTCCGCGTAAAGTGCTCGACGAGGCGGGGGATGTCGCCGCTCCGCTCTCGAAGCGGCGGGACCACGATGTTCACGACGTTGAGGCGGTAGTAGAGGTCCTCGCGGAAGGCCCGCTCCCTGATCATCGCGCGGAGGTCGCGGTTCGTGGCGGCTATAACGCGCACGTTCACGCCGATCGTCTCGTTGCTCCCGACCTTCTCGAACTCCTTCTCCTGGAGGACGCGCAATATCTTCGCCTGTAGGACCGGCTCCATGTCCCCGATCTCGTCGAAGAAGATGCTGCCGCCGTCCGCCTTCTCGAACCTCCCGGTCCGCTCCACGTTCGCCCCGGTGAACGCGCCCCGCACGTGCCCGAAGAGCTCGCTCTCCAGGAGCGGGACCGGGATCGCCGCGCAATTCACCGCCACGAAGAGCCGCTCCCGCCGAGGGCTCTTTTCGTGGATCGACCGCGCGAGAAGCTCCTTCCCCGTGCCGGTTTCGCCGGAGAGGAGGACCGACGCGTCCGTGACCGCGACGCGGTCTATCAGGGCGTGTATCTCGCGCATCTTCGCGCTCGACCCGACGATCTCCTGGGCCTCGCGCGCGAGGGTGAGCTCCTCCTTCAGGAAGACGTTCTCCCTCTTCACCTTCTCCAGGTCGAAGACCTTGGCGAGGACCACCTCCATGCTGTCCACGTCGAACGGCTTCAGCACGAAGTCGCTCGCGCCGTGGCGCATCGCCTCTACGGCGCTCTTGATGGTTCCGTAGGCGGTCATGATGACCACCGGGGTCTTGAGGTCCCTCCGCCGCATCTCCCTGAGAAGGTCGATCCCGCTCATATTCCCGGGCATCTTGAGGTCGGTGAGCACCAGGTCCACGCGTTTCGACTGGAGGACGGCGAGCGCCTCCTCGGCCCCGGCCGCCTGGAGCGGTTCGTAGCCGATCCGATCCAGCATCATCTCGGCCAGGCGGAGCATGTTGCGCTCGTCGTCCACCACCAGTACACGCCGTTTCATCCCCCCGCCCTCTTTCATCCGACCGCCGCGCGGGCCCGCCGCGCGGCGCCGGGTTACGCCGCGGGCAGCACCACCGTGAATGTGGTCCCCTTCCCCCGGACGCTGTTCACCTCTATCCTCCCCTTGTGCGCCTCCACGATACGGTACACTATTGAGAGACCCAGCCCGGACCCGCCCTCCTTGGTGGTGAAGAACGGGTCGAAGATATGTTCGAGGCTCTTCTCCTCTATCCCGCCGCCGGAATCGCCGACGGACCGGACATGATGCGGGCCAACTTCATCGGCCACCGGCATCTGATCGAACAGTTGATGTCCCGCGGCCGGTTGCCGCGCGGTTCGGCGGTCTGCCTGATCTCCTCGGTGGCCGGAATGGGTTGGGAGAACGATCTCGAACGCGTGCAGGACTTCCTTGCCACCACGGACTACCAGGCCGCCGACGACTGGGTGAAAGCACATGAGGCAGAGG
>CALLYX010000386.1 GCA_937858775.1 uncultured bacterium
TCTCCTCGGGGGTCACGGCGTACGTCTGTTTCCTCCCCGTCATGATCGCGCTCGTCCTTCTCACCCGCCTGGCGGCGCGGCGCGCCGGCGTGGCGCTCGAGCCGCAGGCGCCGATCGCCTTCTTCTTCGCGGACCTCTCCCGGCCTGCGCTCGCCGCCCTCGCGCTGTTCGTGGCGGTGCTCGGGCCGGTGTGCGAGGAGATATTCTTCCGCGGCTTCGCCTACCAGGCGGTCAGGCGCCGGTGGGGGAGGCGGACGGCGATCCTCGCGACGGCGCTGGTCTTCTCCGCCCTCCACGCCAACGCCGGCGCATTCCCGCCGATCCTCGGCCTCGGGATCCTCCTCGCCTGGGTCTTCGAGGATACCGGTTCGCTTTACGCCCCGATCGCCCTTCACGTCTGCCAGAACGGTATGGCGGTCGCTGTCGGCCTGCTCCTCCGTTCCCTTGCCCGCGCCTGATTGTGCTAAAATGAAGGTTTACAGGATCTCTGCGGACATGTCGGAATCCCGCCTGGCGGAGGACCCATGAGGGTAAAGACCATCGAGTGGAAAAACGGCAAGATGCGCATCGTGGACCAGACGAGGCTGCCGGGGAAGCTCGTCTACAAGGAGTGCGAGACCCCGGCTGAGGCGTGGCGCGCCATCAAACGCCTCGAGGTGCGCGGCGCCCCCGCCATAGGCATCGCCGGCGCGATGGGGGTCGTGCTGGGGATCAGGAAATCCCGCGCGGCCGATTACGAGCGTTTCATCGGGGAGGTGCGCGAGGTCGCCGACTTCCTCGGCACGTCCCGCCCCACAGCGGTGAACCTGTTCTGGGCGCTGCGGCGGATGAAGGAGACCGCGGCGCGGCACCGCACCGACGACATCCCGAGGCTCAAGAAGATCCTCGAGCGGGAGGCCGTGAAGATCCTGGAGGAGGACAACGAGATCTGCCGCAGGATCGGCGCGCACGGCGCGTCGCTTCTCGGGGACGGGGCGCGGGTCCTCACGCACTGCAACGCCGGCGGCCTCGCCACGGCGGGGCACGGCACCGCCCTCGCCGTGCTCTTCTCCGCCCACGACGCAGGAAAACGGATATCCGTCTTCGCGGACGAGACGCGGCCGCTCCTCCAGGGGGCGCGCCTCACCGCGTGGGAGCTCATGCGCGCCGGGATCGACGTCACCCTGATCTGCGACAACATGGCCGCGCGCGTCATGTTCGAGGGGAGGGTTGACGTGGTGATCACCGGCGCGGACCGGATCGCGGCCAACGGCGACACGGCGAACAAGATCGGCACCTACGGCCTGGCGCGCCTCGCCGGCGCGCACGGCATCCCGTTCTACATCGCCGCCCCGCTTTCCACGGTTGACCTGGAGATCGGCGGGGGGGGTGAGATCCCCATCGAGCAGCGCGACCTCGACGAGGTGCGGACGATCGCCGGCAGGACGATCGCCCCGGCCGGCGTGAAGGTCTACAACCCGGCGTTCGACGTGACCCCGGCCCGCTACATCGCCGGGATCATCACCGAGGCGGGGGTCGTAGGACCCCCGTACCGCAGGAACCTCCGGGCCGCGTTCCGGAAGGCGGGAGTGCCGGGGCGCGGGAGGCGCTGAGGGGGACGGGTGGAACGCAAACTCGGCGACATCGGCGAATTTGCCCTCATAGAGGAACTCAAGGCGCGGGCCTTCGCCGGGCGCGGCACGGTCGTCGGCATCGGCGACGACGCGGCGGTGATCGAGCCGCCCGCGGATGGGATGCTGTTGCTCTTCACGACGGATATGCTCGTGGAGGGGACGCACTTCGACCTATCGACCGCCCCCCCGTACCTGGTGGGACGGAAGGCGATCGCCTGCAGCCTGAGCGACATCGCGGCGATGGGGGGGATGCCGCGCGCGGCGGTCGTGTCGCTCGGGGCGCCGGGCGGCCTCGGCGTCGAATTCTGCCGGGAGCTGTATCGGGGGATGGACGAAATCGCGAGGCGCTTCGACTGCGGCATAGCGGGCGGCGACACGGTCGGCAGCGCGGCCGGCCTGGTCGTCTCGGTGGCGATGATTGGGGAGGTCGAGCGCGGACGCCTGGCGCTGCGCTCCGGGGCGCGCGCGGGCGACGGGCTCTGGGTGACCGGGCGCCTGGGCGGCTCGATCGCCGGAAGGCATCTCTCTTTCACCCCGCGCGTCGCGGAGGCGAGGTTCCTCGTCGAGCGCTTCCCCGTGAAGGCGATGATGGACCTGAGCGACGGCCTCGGAAGCGATCTCTTCAGGATGGCGGGGGCGAGCTCGGCCGGCTTCCGCCTCTGCGGCGAGCGGATCCCCGTGGACCGGGAGGCGATCGGCGAGGCGGACGCGGAGACGGCCCTCCGTAGGGCGCTCTACGACGGGGAGGATTTCGAGCTCCTAGCCGCGATCGATCCGTCCTGCGACGACGCCGCCCTGCGCCGCGACTTCGGCGCCCGGTTCGACTGCGGTATCACGAGAATAGGGACTGTGACGGGGAAGGGGCACGGCGTCACGATCGCGGCGCCCGAGGGGGAGAGGCCGATCCGCGAGGGCGGCTTCGGGCATTTCGGCGGCGGCCGGGCATGAGATGCCGGCGCGCCGCCTCGGCGCGCGGGGACGCGGTCGCGGCGGAGTGGAGAAACGGTCCATGCCCCGCTCCACCCGCGCGGTCCCGGCCCTCCGGCGCGCGCTTGACCGGCCCGCGATTGTACAACAGGGAGTATTCAACATGGCCCCACGCCGCCGCCGGGGCCGCGGTGCGGGAGAGATGAGAGCAAAGGGTCGCGCCGGGGGGGAAGCGGTCTTCCGCTCGTCAAGCCCGGGGGAGACGCGCGCCATAGGGGCGCGCCTCGGGGCCCTCCTGGGTCCGGGCTCCGTGCTCGCCCTCCACGGCGAGCTCGGCTCGGGAAAGACGTGTTTCGTCCAGGGGCTCGCGGACGGGCTCGGGATCGCGCGTTCGGCGGGCGTGAGCAGCCCGACGTTCGTCATCATCAACGAATACCCGGCCCGGATCCCGCTCTTCCATTTCGACCTTTACCGCCTCCCCGGCGGGCGCGAGCTCGTCGAGCTCGGCTGGGGCGACTATCTCGACCGCGGCGGGGTGATCGCGATAGAGTGGGCCGAGCGGATGGGCGATCTCCTCCCCGACGGGCATCTCGCTGTTACGTTGGAGGTGACCGGCGAAAGGACCCGCCTGATCACGATTAGCGGAAAGGGGGCGGACACGCTCGCCGAGGAGATGGCCGGGCCATGAACATTCTGGGCATAGAGACCTCGACGCGCCGCGCGAGTCTCGCGATCGCCCGCGGCGGCGCGCTCCTCCGAGAGGCCGTTTTGCCGGAGGGCGGGAATCCCTCTGCGCGGCTCGTCCCGGCCCTCGAACGGCTTTT
This sequence comes from uncultured bacterium, assembly GCA_937858775.1. Taxonomy (GTDB): domain Bacteria; phylum Auribacterota; class Tritonobacteria; order UBA1439; family UBA1439; genus UBA1439. Next base: position 3,365 of record CALLYX010000386.1, read on the forward strand.
ACGGGAGTGCGCCCTCTCCCCCGCCGCCGTCGATGGGATCGCCGTGGGGACTGGGCCGGGATCGTTCACCGGCATCAGGATCGGCCTCGCGACGGCGCGCGGCTTTTCCATCGCGCGCGGGACGCCGATCCGCGGGATCTGCGGTTTCGACAACCTGATCGCCGGGATCGCTTACCCGGTCCGCGGCCCGGGGGGGGGCGGGAAGGAATCCGGCTGCCCACCCCTCCGCGTCTGCGCCGTCGTGGACGCGTACAGCTACGGCCTCTATGCCGCTGTCTACGAGCGTGAGGCGGGGGGGTATCGCCGCGCGGGGGGGCCGTTCGTCTGCAAGCCGGACGATCTCCCCGGCCGCGCCGCGGGGGAGGTCTTTTTCACGGGGCCGCACCTAGGCAAGTTCAGGGAAGCCCTGGCCGGCCTCTTCGGGGCGCGCGCGAAGTTCGACGCCGAGGACCGGTTCCCGACCGCCGCCTCCGCCGCGCTGCTCTACGACGACCCGGTGGCGCTGCGCGACGACCCGCCCGGGACGGTCTCGCCCCTCTACCTTCTTCCCGGAGTGCGGGTGAAGGCGGCGGCGCGGGGGCTGTGACCGCCGTCAGCAGGGCCGAAG
>CALLYX010000387.1 GCA_937858775.1 uncultured bacterium
AAAATGCGCGGGCGCGGCGGCGGCGCGCCCCGGCGCGCGGCGCCCCGCGCGCGCCGCGGCCGTTCTGGCCGCCTGCGCGGGGCTCGTTTCCGTCCCGGCGGGCCACGGCATGGGGGGGAGGGGCCGCCCGTCCGAGATCCGCGGCGTGTGGGCCGAGTGCGAGGGCGTCAATGCGACCTTCTCGCGCCGCGCCGGCATAGAGGAGATGTTCAAGCGCCTGGAGGCGGCGAAGGTCAACACGGTCTTCATGCAGGTCTACCGCGGCAACAAGGCGTGGTACCGCTCCGCCGTCGCCGACGCGGAGCCGTACCGCGCGTTCTTCTCGCGGGAGAAGATCTGCCCCTTGCGCCTGGCGATCGACATGGCGCACGCGCGCGGGATGCAGCTCCACGCGTGGGTGAACGTCTTCAGGGTGTGGGGCGGCAGCGACGCCAACGTCATCCGGAAGCTGGGGAAGCGCGCGATGACCTGCGACCGCTCGGGCAGGTCGATCCTCGACTACCCCAGGGGTTCCCTTCCCGACGGCGGGTACTGGCTGGAGCCCGGGGACCCGGACGCTCGGGGGCACGTGCTGCGGATCGTGCAGGAGATACTCGACCGCTACCCCGACATCGACGGCATACACCTCGACTACGTCCGATATCCGTTCGACGAGAAGGGGAAGACCGATTTCGGCTACGGGCGGAGGAGCGTGACGGCGTTCAGGAAGGCCACGGGCGCGGAACCGTCCGGCGGCGCCGGGGCGCGGAGGGCGCGATGGGACGAGTGGCGGCGCGACCAGGTGACGCTCTTCGTCGCGGGTGCGAGGCGCCTCACGGCGGCTAGGGGCAAGACCCTCTCCGTGGCGGTCGTTCCGGACGAGCGGAGGTGCCGCGAGGCCTCCTTCCAGGACTGGCGCCGCTGGCTGAGCGAGGGGCTCGTCGACCTGGTCGTCCCCATGGACTACAGCGAGCGCAGGGATCTGGCGCGGAAACGGGCGGCGGAGGCCGTTTCCGCGGCCGGGACGGGGTCGAGGGTCGCCATAGGCCTGGGCGCCTACAAGATGCTCGACTCCCCCGCCGCCCTCGCGGCCCAGATCAGGGATTGCCGGGGGCTCGGGGCCGCCGGCGTGGTGCTCTTTTCGTACGACAACATGGCGAGGCGCCCGGATATCTTCGGTTATCTCGGGAAGAAGGTGTTCTGACGCGCCCGGGGGGGACGGCGACCCGGGCCCCTTGCGGCGCCCGGGGGGAGGATTGACGATGAGCGATGAACTCAACGGCGGAAAATTTCTCGGGGTGTGCATTGCGGCGGCTGCGGTGATCCTCGGGTCGTTCCTCGTCCTCAGGCAGGTCATCGCCCTCCAGCGCGCGCGGATCGAGGAAGTCGCGAGGATGGAGGCGACCGTGCCCACGCCTTTCCCGCTCAAGGAGGGGACCCCGCCTGCCGCGAGGCAGGAGAACAGGAGTATCGTAGAGGTGCAGCGGGAGGTTGATGATAGCGACAAGCTCGAGGCGTACGAGAAGGAGGAACGCCGTCCGGGACTGATACAGATATTCGAGCTCGGCAAGCAGCTCCCCCAGAAAAAGGTCGAGGGGGTGGAGTTCGTGAAGGCCGTGCTCTTCAGGAGCCAGCTCGGGGCCGGGAGGATTCTCGCCGACGTGGCGCTCGTCAACGACACCGGGCTCCCGGTCACGCCGCGTTTCCAGCTCATGCTCTTCAACGCCAAGGGCAAGTTCATATGCCGGGACACGGTGCTCTACATCACGGAGGAGCTCGCCCCCGGCGACAAGAAGATCGAGACGATGAGCCTGCCGCACAGCCCGGTCGGGGTGCAATACTACGAGTTCAGGAAGCTCGACTGATCGCACGGGGTTTCCCATGGGCATCCCAAGGGCGAAAGCGCCCGTGGTGCGCGTCGCCGCGCTGCTCTGCCCCGCGGGAAAGGACCCGGACGCGCTTCTGGGCGAGCTCGGGCGGATCTGGGGCCCCCCCTCCGCCGTGAGCGCGCCGGTCGATTTCGTGTTCACGCGCTTCTACGAGCGGGAAATGGGGCCGGGCCTCGTGCGGCTTTTCGCCGCGTTCGCGGAACCCGCCCCCGCCGAAGACCTGCGGGCGTGGAAGATCGCGAGCAACGCCCTGGAGGCGCGGCACTCGCGCGGCGGCGCGCGCAGGTTCAACGTGGATCCGGGCTACCTCGACATGGGGACGGTGGTGGTGGCCTCCGTCAAGGATGCGCCGCAGCGGGTGTATGTCGGCGATGGGATCTACGCCCAGCCGATGCTCAGGTTCGAGTCGGGCAGCTTCGCCGCGTGGCCGTGGACATACCCCGACTACGCCTCGCCCGCCGCGATCGGGTTCTTCAACGCGGTCAGGGAGGGGTACCGGGCCGCGGCGCGCGGCCGGTGAGGGAAGCGCCATCGGCCGCTGCCGGCGGGGCGATTCGGCTGTTGACAGCGGCGCAAAGCCGCTGCTAACATCGGCGTCCCCTGTCTCTGGATACCATGGAAGCCGGCGGATCGACAATGCGCGAGACCGAGAGGGCCGCTGCACGCCGCCTCAACGACTCGTTCGTCCGGGAGCTTGAAGAGCGCGCGCGCGGCATCCGGGCGGAGGTCGTGAGGATGATCGCCCGGGCGGGCTCCGGCCACCCTGGCGGCTCCCTCTCCATCGTGGACATCCTCACCGCCCTCTACTTCGCGCGGCTGAACCACCGGCCAAAGGACCCGCGCTGGGCGGGCAGGGACCGGATGATACTTTCGAAGGGCCACGCCGCCCCTGCCCTCTACGCGATCCTGGGGGAGTGCGGTTATTTCCCGAAGAGCGAGTTCCTGAAGCTGCGGAGATTCGGGGCCATGCTCCAGGGGCACCCCGACGCCACCCGCGTCCCCGGCGTCGAGACCTCGACCGGTTCCCTCGGTCAGGGGCTCTCCGTCGGGGTTGGAATGGCCCTCGCGGGGAGGCTGGACAGGAGGGATTACCGGGTCTATGTCTGCCTCGGGGACGGGGAGCTCGAGGAGGGGGAGGTCTGGGAGGCGGCGATGGCCGCGGCGCACTACCGGCTCGACCGGTTGTGCGCGATAGTCGATTTCAACGGCCTTCAGATAGACGGCCGGATCCAGGACACCCTGAACCCCGAGCCGATCCCGGCCAAGTGGAAGGCCTTCGGGTGGGACGTGTGCGAGATCGACGGGCACGACTTCCGCCAGATCATCCGCGCCCTCGACTGGGCCGCGGGGCCGAAGGGAAAGCCGTCCGCGATCGTCGCCCGGACAGTGAAGGGGAAGGGGGTCTCGTTCATGGAGGCGCAGGTCAACTGGCACGGCGTCGCCCCCTGCGCGGACGAGGCGAGGCGGGCGCTCGCCGAGCTGGGAGAGTCGTGAGGCGATGGGCACCGCCAAGGCGATCCGGGACGGATACGGGGAGGCCCTGCTGGAGCTCGGCAGGGACGACAGGAACGTGGTGGTGCTCGACGCCGACCTCGCCGAGTCGACGCGCTCCTCGGTCTTCAGGGACGCCTACCCGGACCGCTTCTTCAACGCGGGGATCGCCGAGCAGAACATGATCAACATGGCGGTCGGGCTCGCCCTCTCCGGGAAGACCGTCTTCGCCTCCAGTTTCGCGATCTTCGCCACCGGGCGCTGCTGGGAGCAGCTCAGGAACTCCGTCGCCGCGACCCGCGCCAACGTCAAGGTCGTGGCGAGCCACGGGGGGCTGACGGTCGGGCCCGACGGCCTGTCGCACCAGTGCGTGGAGGATATCTCCCTGATGAGAACCATCCCGCACTTCGCGGTCATCGTGCCGTGCGACTGGCTCGAGGCGAAGAAGGCGGTGCTCGCCGCCGCCCGGATGAAGGGGCCGGTCTACATCCGCACCGCCCGGCCGAAGACCGCGCAGGTCACCGCGGAGGAGACGCCGTTCGCGATCGGCAAGTCGGTCCGCCTCCGGCCGGGCGACGACGTCACCATCATCGCGTGCGGCGTCATGGTCGAGGCGGCCCTCGAGGCGGCCGGGGATCTCGCCTCGGGGGGAATCGCGGCGGGGGTGATAGACATGCACACGATAAAGCCGCTGGACGCCCAGGCGGTCATGGCGGCGGCGATCGTTTCCAGGTCGCGCAGCTCGCCGATGGCCTGGGCGCTAGTCGACTTGACGGTGTCGGCGACGACGGCCAGGCCGCCGGTAGATAGCGCACGACCGACGATGACGCGCCATGAAAACCGATCTGGAGATAGCAAATGCTGGCCGATGCCGATGGTGGCGCCGATGAACCAGAAAACGAGCGCCAGTTCGATTTCGTCCCTCCATGTCGTCAGGTTATGAACGATCTTTTCCGGCATTGCTTATTCCCTTCCCCGGTCTGTGCCGGCGATGATTTTTAAATCAGTTCCCGGCCATGACAATCCAGTTAGACCCGTCGCTAACC
>CALLYX010000388.1 GCA_937858775.1 uncultured bacterium
CACGAGGTCCACCAGGGGGAGCAGGCTCTTCAGGCCCTCGGTGTCCCCCTGCCCCGCCGTGTCCAAGGTGGTGTGGAACTCCGCCTCCTTGCAGCGTTTGAGCAGCGCCAGGGCGAATTCGGGCTGCAACAGGACCTCGCCTCCCGAAAGAGTGACGCCTCCGCCGGAGTCGCGGTAGAAATCGACATCGCGCTCGATCACCTCGAACACCTCGTCGCCCCCGGTCATGTCCGAGTGGCGCTCCTCGCAGGACTTGAACGCCGACTTGATGCGGCCGATGCGGTCCAGGAAGGTCTTGCGGTTGCCGTGGTCGATCTTCACCGCGCCGCTCCCGAACGGCTCGATGCCGAATCCGAGCGAGCGCAGGGCGTCCAGGTGCGCGCCAGCGATGGCGCGCTCGTGCGCCGAGAGGTCCGCGACGGCCGGGATGAGCAGCCGCTGAAGTTCCCCCCTCCCCTCCGCCCGGCGGCGCATCAGCTTTTCGAAGAGTATCCGCTCGTGCGCGGCGTGCTGGTCGATCACCGCCAGTCCGTCGCCGTCCTCGCAGATCACGTATAGATTCCTCGCCTGCCCCACGACGCGCAGGCCGTGGCCCGGTGGAGCCCCGGCGGGCGCGGCGCCCGATACGGGCCCTTCCCGCCCCCACGGGAGGGCCCCCTGCGCCTCGGCGGCCGCCGGGACGCGCTCCACGGCCCTCCCGATCCCGCGCGACTCGTATGTGAACGCGGCCCGGGCGGCGGCGGGGCCCGCCGTCCCGCGGAGGGTTCCGCTCACCGCGTTCCTCACCATCTCCCTTACGAGGCCCGCGTTGCGGAAGCGCACCTCCCGTTTCGCCGGATGCACGTTGACATCCACCTCGCCCGGCTCGATCTCGACGAAGATGAACGCGACCGGGTGCCTCCGCGCGGGGTAGATCCCCTCCCCCGCGTCGGCGAGGGCGAAGGAGAGCACGCGGTCCTGTACCGGTCGGCCGTTCACGAAGAAGTGCTGGGCCGCGCGGTTTCCCCGCGTCATCCCGGGGGGGCTGACGAAGCCGTCCACGCGCGCGGGGCCCGCCTCCCCCGATACGGGAAGGAGGGCCGCCGCCAACTCGGCCCCGAAGATGGCGGCGATCCTCTCCCGCGGCGACACGGCCGGAGGGGCATCGAGGAGTTCCGCGCCGTCCGACGACAGCGTGAAGCCCGTTGCCGGGCGCGCGAGCGCCTCCGAGACGAGGATGGCGGCTATTTGGGCGCTCTCGGCCGCCTCGCCCTTGAGAAACTTCCGCCGGGCCGGGGTGTTGAAGAACAGTCCCCGCACCGTGACCTCCGTCCCGTCGGGCGCCCCCGTCTCGCGCGGATCCCCGGCGCGCCCGGCCTCGACGGAGAGGCGCGTGCCGGAGAGCGCCCCCCGCTCCTTCGTCACGATCTCAAGGCGGGAGACGGCGGCGATCGAGGGGAGGGCCTCCCCCCGGAACCCCATCGTCCGGATGGAGAAGATGTCGGCGGCGCCAGAGATCTTGCTTGTGGAGTGGCGCGCGAGGGCGAGGACGGCGTCGTCCCGCGACATGCCGCAACCGTCGTCGCGCACGCGCACGAGCGTCTTCCCGCCGCCGCGGATCTCCACCTCGACGCGCCCGGCCCCGGCGTCCAGGGCGTTCTCGACGAGTTCCTTGACCACCGAGGCGGGACGCGCGACCACCTCCCCCGCGGCGATCTTGTTTATCACCGCCTCGTCGAGCAGCCTAATCCTGCCCATCGCACTTCCCCTTCAACCGCCTCAGTATCTCCAGCGCCTCCATCGGCGTGATCCGGTCGAGGTCGAGCCGCCTCAGCTCCGCGGCCGCCGCGTCCGGCCGCGCCTCGAAGAGCGTGAGCTGATGGGGCCCCGCCGGCGGACGACTCCCCGCCTCCGTCCTCGGGAGCCGATCCTCGCGGATGCACCCCTCCTCGAGGGCGTTCAGGATATCCTTGGCCCGCTCGATCACCTTGCGCGGCAGGCCGGCGAGGCGGGCCACGTGGATCCCGTAGCTCTTATCGGTCCCCCCCGGCACGATCTTGCGCAGGAAGATGATCTCGTCGTTCCACTCTTTCACCGCGACGTTGTAATTTTTGACCCCCGGCAGGTTCATCTCGAGCTCGGTGAGCTCGTGGTAGTGCGTGGCGAAGAGGGTGCGGGCCCGCACGGAGGCGGTGTTGTGGAGGTGCTCGGCGACGGCCCAGGCGATGCTGATCCCGTCGAAGGTGCTGGTCCCCCGCCCGATCTCGTCGAGGACGATCAGGCTCCTCTCGGTGGCGTTGTTCAGGATATTCGCCGTCTCGTTCATCTCGACCATGAACGTGCTCTGCCCCTTGAAGAGCTCGTCGGAGGCCCCGACCCTCGTGAATATCCGGTCTGCGACGCCGATCGTCGCGCGGGCGGCCGGGACGAAACTCCCGATCTGCGCCATGAGCACGATCAGGGCCACCTGCCGGATATATGTCGACTTCCCGGCCATGTTCGGGCCGGTGATGATGAGGAGCTGGTCGGTCTCGGTGTTGAGGAGGGTGTCGTTCGGGACGAATCGCTCGTCTACGAGCGCCAGCTCGATGACGGGGTGGCGGCCGTCCGAGATCTCGATCGCCTCCGAGTCGTTGACGTCCGGCCGCGCGTAGGCGTTGCGCCTCGCGGCGGCCGCGAGGGAGTTCAGGCAGTCGAGCAGGGCGATCCCGCGCCCGATCCGCTGGACCCGCTCCGTCTCCGCGACGACCTGCTCCCGCACCTTCTGGAAGATCGCGTACTCCATCGCGGCGGCCTTGCCCTCGGCGTTGAGGACCTTCTCCTCCCACTCCTTGAGTTCGGGCGTCACGAAACGCTCCGCGTTGGCGAGCGTCTGCTTCCGCATGTAGTCGGCCGGGACGGCCGGGAGGTTCGCCTTCGTCACCTCGATATAGTAGCCGAAGACGCGGTTGTAGCCGATCTTGAGGGACTTGATCCCGGTCCGTTCCGCCTCGCGCCCCTGGAGCTCCGCTATCCACTCCTTTCCCCCGCGCGAGATCGCGCGAACCTCGTCGAGCCCGGCGTCGTACCCGTCGCGTATGATCCCGCCCTCGCGCACCGTCAGGGGCGCGGACGGGTCTATCGCCGCGGCGATGAGTTCGGGGAGGCCGCCCGCGTCGCGGAGGAGGCCGCGGGCCTCGGCGAGGGGAGCCGCCTTGAACGGCGCGAGCGCGCCGGCGGCGGCGGGGACGAGGGCGAGCGAGTGGGCCAGGGAGAGGAGATCCCGGGCGTTGGCGTGCCCGCAGTCGATCCGGCCGATCAGCCGCTCCGTGTCCTTGAAGTCGGAGAGGATCCTCGCCACGGCGTCCGAGGCGGCGGCGTCGGCCGCGAGCTCCCCCACGGCGTCCAGGCGGCCCCGGATCTCAGCCGTGTCCACGAGCGGCTGCAGGATCCACCGCCTCAGAAGCCTGGCGCCCATGGCGGTGGATGTGCGGTCGAGCACGGAGATGAGCGTGCCCTCCCGCCCGCCGTCCCGAAGGTTCCTGACCAGTTCGAGGTTGCGCTGGGTCGCGAGGTCGAGCGACATGTGGCGCTCCGTCGAGTACGGCGAGAGGCGCGTCACGTGGCCGAGGGAGGCGTGGCCGGTGTCCCTGAGGTATTGCACTACCGCCCCGGCCGCCGAGACGCCCGCGGACAGCCCGGCGCAGCCGAAGCCGTCGAGGGATTGCGTGCGGAGGAGCTCGCGGAGCCGGCGGACTGCGCCCTCGCGCTCGAAGAGCCAGTCGTCGCACTGGTTGACGAGCCCGGCGGAGATGCCGCGCAGGCGGGCGACGAACTCCCGGTCCCCGGCGAGCTCGGCGGGAAGGAGGAACTCGCTAGGGGAGAGGCGTCCGATCTCGCCCATCAGGTCGGCCTCCCTTTCGAGCTCCGTCACGAGAAACTCGCCCGTCGACAGATCGAGGCAGCAGAGGCCGAAGATGCCGCCCGCGCGGTGGATCGCGGCGAGGTAGTTGTTGTCCCGCTCCCCGAGCAGCCCCTCGTCGATCGCCGTGCCCGGCGTGACGACCCTCGTGACCTCGCGCTTCACGAGCCCCTTGGCGAGGCCCGGGTCCTCCATCTGGTCGCAGACGGCGACCTTGTGGCCGGCGCGGATGAGCCTGGCGATATGCTCCTGCGCGGCATGGTATGGAACGCCGCACATCGGTACCTTGTTCCCCTTGCCCGCCTCGCGCGCGGTGAGGGTTATCCCGAGGACGCGCGAGGCGGTGACGGCGTCGTCGAAGAACATCTCGTAGAAGTCGCCGAGGCGGAACATGAGGATCGACGGGGGCGTCTCCCTTTTGATCCGGCGGTACTGCTGCATCATCGGCGTGAGCTGCATATGCTTCCCTGCAAGGCCCTGTACCGCCGCGGAGACACGGGGATGGAGATAGCCCGGTCCGGCGGATCAGTTGCGAATCCAGGCATGCCCTTGCCCGATATCGGCGCATCGGAGTTCAGGGGGGGGCCCGCATTTGGCCCCCGGGAGGGTTCCTGCACGCGCCGGGATTCGACCATCGTGTGTATTCAAGGGCTGTTCGAGGCGCTTGATTTCCATCGCGCCCTCAGGCTTCGGGGTGTGTTCTCCCCGCCTTCAATCTCGCCAGGGCGGACTCGGCGTCACGCAGCCGCCTGCGGAGCGCCAGCACGTGCGGGAGGATCTCGCAGACGGCTATCAGCACCCCGAGCAGGATCGAGATGAAGATGATGATGCTGACCGGCCACTTCCCGATCGTCCAGAAGAGGATCTTCACGCGGCACTCCTGGCCGAAGTTCTGGATGGCGAATACGATCAGCAGTATGCAGAGAACCAGGGCGGCTATCAGCTTGACGACGGTCTTCTCAGGCATTTTCCCCTCCCGCGGCCGCCTCCCCGATCAGGGTGAGCGGCGTGGCCCCTCGAATGGTAACACAGGCGAGCCGACCTATCAAATCCGTCCCCCCCGGGAAAACCACGCGGCGGTTCGCGCCGGTGCGGCCGAAGAGGCGCCCCGGGTCCCTCGGGCTCGTCCCCTCCACCAGCACCTCGACCGTCGCCCCGATGAGCCCGGCGTTCTTCTCCGCGCTTATCCTCTCCTGCGCGCCGAGAAGGGCGGCGTGCCGGCGGACGATATCCCCCTGCGGCACCTTGGGGCGGATTCCCGCCGCCCGCGTCCCCTCGCGGTCGGAGTATTTGAAAATGAACGCGCCGTCGAAGCGGATCTCCTCGATCGCGCGGAGCGTGTCGCGGAAATCCTCCTCCGTCTCCGCCGGGAAGCCGGCGATAAGATCGGTGGAGAGGGCGAGGCCGGGGACGGCCCCGCGCAGCCGCTCCACGAGCCCCCGGTACAGCCCGCCGGTGTAGCCGCGGTTCATCATCGCGAGTATCCGGTCGGAGCCGGATTGGAGCGGGAGATGGATATGGGGGCAGACCTGCGGGACCCCGGCCACCGCCTCCAGGAGCTCGTCGGGAAAATCCTTCGGGTGGGACGTCATGAAGCGGATGCGCGCGATCCCGCCTATCGATCCGACCTCGCGGAGAAGCCCCGCGAACGCCATCCCGCAGGCGCGATAACTGTTCACGTTCTGGCCGAGGAGCGTCACCTCCCGGCAGCCGCCCTCCGCGAGCCGCCCTATCTCCGCGAGTATCTCGCCCGGCTGGCGGCTCTCCTCGGGGCCCCGCACGTACGGCACCACGCAATACGCGCACCGGTTCCCGCAGCCGCGCGTGATCTCGACGAAAGCCCTGACGCGGGGCCCGCGCCCGCGGGGCGGCACGGCTGTCCGCGACCGCCGCCCGGTCCCGGTATCGATCGCGACCCCGCCCCGCCGCGGCGCCCGCTCGACGAGTTCGACCATCCTGTCGAAAGCCCGCGTGCCGCAGATGACGCGCACCCACGGGCAGCGCCGCGCGATCTCCGCCGGCATCCGCTGCGCCATGCATCCCATGACGGCCACGACGAACCCGGGCTCGCGCGCCGCGCGGGCCCTGAGCGCGAACAGCCGGCCCCACGCCCGGTCCTCGGCGTGCCCCCGCACCGAGCACGTGTTCAGGATGACGACCCCCGCCTCCTCCTCCCGTTCCGCGACCGCCCACCCGCCCCTCTCGAAAAGCCCGGCCACCGCCTCCGAGTCGTACTCGTTCATCTGGCAGCCGAAGGTGCGGATATGGACCTTCGGGCGGGCGGGCGATGCGATGCGCGCGGTTTCGTTCATAAGGTTCCGGGGAGCGGGGCGCCCTGGGACCCCGGATGATAGCATATCCGCCGCCGCGCCGCAGCGGTCTACATGGACGGGGCGGCGGGAACGGCCCGGCGCAAAGCGCGCCCCCCCTGGGCCCTATACTTCCGCCCCCGCGTGTGCTATCGTGTACTCGGATCGCGAACCTCAACCCGGAGCCGCCCATGAGACTCCTGCCCTGCGCCGTTGCGGCGGCGGTCTGCGCCGCCTGCATATCCGCGCCCGCCCAGCCGCCCGCCCCGGCCGCCGCCTCGAAACCGGCGGTTGAGACGCTGCGCATCATCTCCGACTTCGACTCCCCTCCGTTCGCGTACCGCGAGGGGATGACGCGTGTCGGGGCTGAGGTGGACCTGGCGGAGGCGATCGCGAAGGAGATGGGTAGAAAGGTGGAATGGATCCCGATGAAGTTCAACTTCACGGCATACACCTCCGCCCTCAATCGCGGCGGCGCCGACGCGGCTATCTCCTGCATAAGCATCACCCCCGAACGGACGGACCAGGTATCCTTCACGAAGCCGTACGCGAGGATGGGGCTCGCCGTCGCGGTCAGGAGCAAGATCGACTGGCAGCACAACTGGTTCACCGGCGGCCTCAAGGATTGGCGGATCGCCGTCTTGCGCGGATCCACCTCGGAGAGGTGGGCGCGGTCGAATCTCGAGGGGAGGGTGGATGCCCACTCTTCGCTCGACAGGATGATCGAGCTGCTCAAGGGCTCCCCGCTGCCCACGAGGTCGGGGAGGGGCGGAACCTGCGTCATATACGACGAGGTGCCGCTGCGCTGGAGCCTCTCCAAATACAGCTACCGGTACGAGATCGTCGAGCGGGGGATGGAGACGCAGAAATACGGCATCGCCGTGCGGAAGGACAACCGCGCCCTCCTCGACGAGCTGAACGCGGCCCTCGCGAGACTGAGGAAGGGCAAGGACCTGGCGGCGATCAGGGAGAAGTGGCGCGACAAGGCGGAGGGGCTGGAGTTCTTCAAGGAGATGGAGGAGTGACCGCGCCGGCCGCTACCGCCCGCCGCGGAGAATGCGCCTGAACCGCGGTTCGAGCAGCTCCGCCTGCCAGCGCATGAGCGGGCCTGCCGACGCGAGCCCCTCGGCGTCCCGCGGGCGTATTCGCGCCACCGAGATCAGTTCCCCGCGGTTCGCGAGCACCGCCGGATCGATGCCGAGCTCCGCGGCGCAGCGCGCGCATTCGGCCCGGAGCCTCTCCATGAGGGCGACCGGATACGGCTCGCCGGCCGTCCGGGGCGGCCTCTCCGGCCACTCGCCCGGCTTCAACGCGTGCGCCCTCCCGAGCGCCGCATGGAGGGCCTCGAGCCGGCGCCCGACGCAGGTGCGGGGCAGCTTCGTCCGGCTCTTAGACACATCTCACCCTGCCGCCGCGCCGGCCCGGGCCAGGCCTATCAACTGCTCGTTCCCGAGCACCTTGAAGGGGGGGAGGTCGGCGCGCCGCGCCTCCTCCTCCCGCCACCCGCCTATCTCGCGGAGATAGGCGAGCTGCCGCCTGTCGAGCCGGCCCGTCCCCTTCAACCGCCATGCCTCCCGCGTGTTGCGCGGCGCGGCCATCGCCGCCTCGACCGCGCATCGGCACGACTCGCGATGCCAGGCATCCCGCCCGCGCGCGCGGAGCTCCGATTCGAGACGCCCGGCGATCCCCTCCAGGTAGTGCGTGTCGCGGACGAGGTAATCGATCTGGGCGGGGGTCAGGGGGCGCCTTGACCAGTCGGCCTTCTGTCCGCGTTTCGACAGGACGACGCCGAAGAAACGCTCCGCGAGCGCGGCGAGGCCGAACTGTTTGTAGCCGAGGAGCCGGGCCGCGAGCATCGTGTCGAAAACCCCCCCGCGCGGCCGGAAGCCGAAACAGGAGCGCATCAGGCGCAGGTCGTAGTCCGCGCCGTGGATTACCAGCGGCTTCTCCTCCAGGGCGCGGATCAGTTCGGAGGGATCGAGTCCCGCGAGGGCGTCCACCACATAGTTGGCGCCCGAGAACGAGATCTGGAAAACGCAGACCTTCTCCCGGTAGTGGTAGAGGCTGTCCGCCTCCGTGTCGAGGGCGATCCGCCCCGCCCCGCGAAGCCGCGCGGCAAGTTCGGCGGCGGCGTCGGGCGAAACCACGTAAATGGCCGGGATGCTCTCCGGCGGGGCGGCGTGGGGGGGGGCGTGATGGGCGTCCGCCGGGCGTGCGGGATCTCCCGTCATCTTCCGGTCCCCGCGTCCGCCGGCGGCCCCTCGCGCTCCCCGCTGAGATCCTCGATGACGTCGGACTCCCTCACTGCGGCCCCGCGCGGCTGGGCCTGGTCGTCCATCCGTCCGTCCGGATCCCCTCCGAACTCCCGGACCATCTCCCTGAACTCCCTCTCTATTGCGTCGTCCACCCTCGGCGCGAAATGGTGAGCCGGTGTTTTCATCCAGATGAGGACGACAGCCCCCGCCACGCAGGCGGCGGCGCCCGCGACGATCCAGGCCCAGTACGTGGCGGTGCCTATATCGTAGGCCCCGCCGGTCAACGGGCGCGGGATGGAGGGGGCGTTCCCGCCGCCGCCCGCCGCCTGCCCCCCTGTTTTCGCCCTCTCCTCGAAATATTTCTGTATATCGAACTGTTCCGCCCGGGCGCAGTGCGCCGCGGCCAGCATCGCGGCGGCGATCAAGGGGCCTTTCATCTATTCCCCCCCGCGTTCACGCGATTCCGGCGCGCACGAGGGCCGCAATGGTCTTCCCGTCCACGATCGCCCCCGACGCCAGCAGCCGCCTGACCTCGCGGCGCCCGAACACCCGCGTCGAGATGATCTCATCCTCCTCGCGCCGGCACGCAGTCCACTCGAGTCCCCTGGCGGCGTAGAGGCGGATCTTCTCCGTGCCGTAGCCGGGGACCGGATAGATCGTCCCGATCCGCTTCCACACCCGCGCGACGCAGCCGATCTCCTCCTCCAGCTCGCGCCGGGCGCACCGCAGGGGCCGCTCCCCGGGCCTCAGCGTACCGGCCGGGAACTCCCAGAGATACGCCCCTATCACCGGGCGGTACTGCCGGATGAGCACGACGCGCCCCGGGTCCGCGAACGGGACAATGAGGACCGCGCCCGGATGGCGCACGATCTCCAGCTCGCAGACGCGCCCGTTGGGGAGCCTCCGGCGGCAGAGGAGCAGATCTATCAGCCTCCCCCGGTGGACCGTCCTCCCGCGCCCCTCCCCCTTCATTCGCACAGTATAACACGCGCGAGCGCGGGGGGTGATGAAAACCGCGGCGGCGGGGCGCGCCTCCGGCAAGGCGGATGACGGACGCCCCCCGCCGGCCGACGTGCGCAAAGCCGCGGCCGCCTGCGCGCGATCCGCCGTTTCGCGCTCGTGGCGCGCTTGACAGCGCCCGTCCCCCCCCTCTATAATGGTCAACCACGCGGCGGGTGGCGCGCTTCCCCGCGGCCAGATCCGATGAAACCGCTCGACGGCATCAAGGTGCTCGACTTCTCGATCGCGCTCACCGGGCCGTACGCCACGGCGTTGATGGCCGACCAGGGCGCGCACGTCGTGAAGGTGGAGCGCCCGGGCATCGGCGACATCGCCCGCTGGGTCGGCGTGGCGGTCAACGGGATGAGCGCCTTCTTCCTCGTGTGCAACCGGGGCAAGCAGTCGATCGTGCTCGACCTCGCGCAACCAGAGGCGGTCGAGATCGCCCTGCAA
>CALLYX010000389.1 GCA_937858775.1 uncultured bacterium
ATGTAGACGAACTCCTTGTTCCTGAGATGCCCCGCGGCGCCCACCCTTTCCCCCCTCGGATTGTAGACGCCGATCAGGGCGCCCACGTACCGCCTGGAATCCATTTCGATCGTCGTCACCCCCCCCTCGCCGCCCCACAGGCCGGCGAGCATCGCCTCCATCTCCCCCCGCGCGATGAACCCCTCGTTGCTGAAGGAAACGACGAGCACGGGCGCGCGCACCGATCCGAGCAGGCGGCGCATGAGACCGGCGAACCGCGGACGGGAGTTGAACGCGCTCCGGCGGCTGCGGACGTCGACGCGTTTGCAGGCCACGCCGTACACCTCGGGTTTGTCCCAGCGCACGAGGGATTCCCATATATGGTAGTCGCCCAGGTACGAGTGCTGGTTGTAGGGCGGATCTATGTACGCGACGTCGCCCCCGAGGCGCCCAGCCGCCTCCAGGGCGTCAAGGCGCACGGCCGGGCCCTTCCCCCGGGGGGACCGGGGCAGGACGTCGGGCACCCGCGACTCGAGGTCGTTGAACGCCCTGGGCGCCCACTTCTTGAGGTAGGCCATCTGCACGCCGGCGGTCGAATCCACGCGGTCCGCGGCCTCCATAAGCGACACGAGCATCACCGCCTCCAGCTCCGGCGGCAGGCCCTTCGCGGCGATTGCCTCGCGGATGGCGTCGATGCGCCCGCCGTTCTTCGGCCGGAAGAAACGCGACTTGACGCAGAAGGTCTCCGTGAAGCAGCCGGGGGCGCCCCTCAGGGCGTTGAACTCCTTGACGAGCGCCCGGGCGTCATCGACGACATCCCCCGCGTCGGCCTGGACATAGCAGCGCGCGAGCGTTTCGGCGTAGGCGTTGTGATCGTTCGAGAGGACGCGGTATCCCGCGGCCTTGAGGGCGTGGCCGACCCGCGAGGTGCCCGAGAAGAGGTCGATGACCGTGCGGGCGTCCGCGGAGAGGCGCACCGCCTCGAGTATGAGCGGTACGAGGGCGCGCTTTGAACCGATGTACTTGATCAACGCGGGATATCCGGCCGGCCCTTCCCGCAGGATCGCGGCGGTCCGGCGCCCGACTCATGCCCCGCAGCCGCCCGGCCCTGCGACACCTGGATTATACCGTGCGTCCGGCAAGTATAACAGATGCCCGGGCTTTTTCCGGTTTTTCTCAAGGCGGGTCGAACGGCGCGCCTTGGGCGCGTTCGACGGGTGGCGCGGCGCCCTTCGTTTCCCCCGCGCGCGATCGAAGGCCGGCCCGGTCGTCCCGCCCGAGATTTGCTGTTGCCTTTTCCGCGGCTATGGGGGAAAATCTTCGTGCGAGGGGCGCGGTGCAGCGCCAGCGCGCGAATACAACCGCCCGGTGTCGACGCCATGACAGGATCGTCTGTTCCCACGCCCGGCACTCCCCGGACCTCCCACCCCGTCCGCGACTTTCCCCCGGAGACCCTCTGCCCCAGCTGCGGGAAGTTCGTGGGGGCGTACACGCGTTGCCCCTACTGCGGGTGCGAGCACAAGCACCGGATGAGCATCCGGTTCTTCCGCTCCTTCGCCCTCGCCGTGTCGATAACGGGCCTCTTCCTCATCTGGATCGCCGCCCGCGGCGTGAAGGCCCCCCTCGTAAAGGTGAAGGATATCGGGCCGATGAACTCCTTCGCCTACGTCCGGATAGAGGGGGAGAACACGCGGACGAGCGCTTACCCGGACGGCGGGGTCGGGTTCGTCCTGGACGACGGGACGGGGACGATACGCGTCCAGGCCTACGCCGACACCGGGAGGGCGCTCGCCGCCATGGGGCGCGTCCCGGGCCCGGGGGAGAGGGTTTCGGCCGAGGGGACGATCCAGTTCACGGGGGAGCGCGCCAGGCTCCTCGTGAACGTTCCCGAGAAGGTGGTCGTCACGCGCGACGGGACGGCGAGGCCGGGGGCGGCCCCTGTGGAGATCGCGGAGATCGACGCGGGGCAGAAGGGCAAGGAGGTCGTGATCATGGGAAAGGTCACGGGCCTCTCGAATATAGGCAAGGGGACGAAGATGGAGCTCACCGACCCGACAGGCACCATCGACGTGGTGCTGTGGGACTCGGTCCGGGAGGCCGCCGCGCCCGGCCTGGCCCCCGCGGCGGGCAAGCTGCTGAAGGTGCGCGGCCACGTCGGCGAATACCGGGGCAGGCTCCAGGTGGTCCCGAGGGCCTCCGGGCGGGTCGAGGAGACCTCCGTCAGGTGACCCGATGAATATCTGGCTCGTCGTCCTCTACACCCTCCTGGGCACCGCCGTCTCATCCCTCGTATCCCTCATGCCCGCCCTCCATATCTACAACGTGGCCGGGATCATCATCATCCTGACGATGGGCACCGGGACGAGCGCCCTCATCCCGATGGAGTACGTGCCGATCTTCATGATGGCGATGGTCGTCGGCTGGGCGATCCTGAACACCATCCCCGCCCTCTTCCTGGGCGCCCCGGACGAGAGCGCCATCTTCGTGGTGCTGCCGGGGCAGAAATACATGATGCAGGGGCGCGGCTACGAGGCGGCCGCCCTCACCGGCCTCGGGGCGCTGGCCGGCATCGTGGCGATGGCCGTCGCCACCCCCGTGTTCTTCAAGGCGCTCCCGAAGCTGCGGCAGCTCACCCGCCCGCACAACTTCTGGATCATGGGGCTCATCATCTCCTACATGCTCCTGAGCGAGTGGCCGAAGGGGAGCGGCAGGCAGAAGACCGGATGGGGGCGATTCATCGACGGATGGAAGAACCTCGCCGCCGGGCTCCTCACCTTCCTCCTCTCCGGCATCCTCGGCTTCATCGTCCTCACCAAGCCGCTCGTCCCGATCCGGTACGCCTTCCAGAATATCATGCCGGTCTTCGTCGGGCTCTTCGCCATCCCATGGGTGATCGGCAATATCTTCTCGAGGACCGAGATCCCGCCGCAATACGTCTGCCGGAGCGCCGACCTACCCACCGGCATCTGGTCCAGGGGCGGCTTCGCCGGATTCCTCGGCGGGATGATCGCGGCGTTCCTGCCCGTCGTGACGGGCGGCATCGGCGGCTTCATCGCCGGTCACGTCACGGCGCAGCGGGACGATCGCCTCTTCATCGTCTCCCAGGGCGCCTCGAAATCCGTCTACTACATCGGCGGCTTCCTCATGGCGTTCATCCCGGGCCTCAGCCGCACGCGCGGCGGCATGGCGTGGATGCTCAGGCCGTTCTACCAGCCGCACACGTACGACGACTACTGGCGCATCATGGGCGTCATCATGCTCTCGGGCGGGGTGTCGTTCTTCCTCCTCCTCGCCTACTCGCGCCTCATGATCCGGATCATCAACAGGGTCAACTACCGCGCCCTGTCGGTCTTGATGTTCTTCCTGCTGCTGGCGGTCACGTACGCCATCGGCGGGCCGTGGGGGCTCGCCCTGGCGACGGTCGCGACGGCGATCGGGCTCATCCCGGTCTACTTCCACTCGCGGAGGATGAACTGCATGGGCGTGCTGCTCCTGCCCATCACGCTGAACATGGGGGGCCTGGGCCCCTCGATCGCGAGGCTGCTGCGGCTGGTGTAGCGCTGCGTCTTTTCGCCGCGGGCCTCGCGGCGGAGCCGTTATGAAGGGGATCACGCATTTCATGACCGGCGTCGCCGTCGCCTCCTTCTTCGGGCGGGCGGTGGAGATGGCCGCGGAACGGAAGTCGTGGATCCTGCTCCTGGGCGGGGTGTACGGGATCATGGCGGACACCCTCGACTTCAAGATCTACAGCTTCTTTTCCCGCGACGACGTCGTCATAGACCCGGATCCGCTCGCCCCCGACGCGTCGATGGTCGCGGCCGAGATAGGGCGCGCGATCGAGCGGGCGTGGGACGAGGACCGGCTGGTCAAGGTGAAATGCCACACCATCAGGCTCGGCGCGGACCTCTGGCGCCAGTACGTGATCAAGTTCGACGCCGCGCTCAACGAGGTGGTCGTGGTGATCAACCCGATCGTCACCACCTCGCAGATACCGTTCCTCGGCACGGCCCCCGCGGAGAACCGGGTGGGGCGCTACCGCCTGGGCGTCCCGATAGTCGAGACGCACGGCCGCCCGACGGTCGTGGACATCATGAACGGCCCGCAGATCGGCTTCAGGAAGACCGGGGACAGGGTGCTCGTCGAGTTCATCCCGTTCCACCGGACATGGACGCACAGCTTTTTCACGGGCCTCGTCGCCGCGTCCGCCGCGGCCCTCGTCGCCTCGATTGCCGCGGGGCCGGGGATCGGCTGGTACTACGGCCTCGTGGCCGTCGCCGCCTACTGGTCGCACCTCGTCTGCGACCTCACCGGCTACATGGGCGCCTCCTTCTTCTGGCCATTCTGGAAGAAGCGGACGCCCGGGCTCAAATGGTGGAAGGCGAACGACGCCGACAGCAACTTTCTCTTCAACTACGCGTGCCTCGTAGCGGCGATCTTCAACCTCAACCGCTTCACGTGGGCCGACCCCGTCCGGAGGGTCGGGCACTTCATCGAGGCATCCCCGCTCAAATACTTCCTGCTGGCGCTCGTCATCCCCGTCTCGGCCTACCTCCTCCTCGTGAGGCTCTTCGGGCGGAAGGGGCCGGAGGAGAAGGAGTCGGAGGCGATCGCGGAACAGGCCATGCGCGACGAGGGCGGCGCCGAGCTCGACGGCGAATTCGCGTGAAGGGGGTCCGATGAAGAGGGCGGCGGTCTGGATCTCCGCGTCGGCGCTCCTGGCTGCGTGCTGCGTCCCGGCGGCGCGGGCGGACCGGCACGGCGTCGAGCGCCCCCCCGGCCGGGCGAAGGGCGGCGAGGAAAGCCCCCGCCGGGCCTCCGAGGAGAGGGCCCGGCAGGGTGACGAATCGCCCTACGGCCTGCCGTTTGTCGGGAATAAGGAGAGCAGGAAGGCGCATCGCCGGGAGTGCGAATGGGCGGGGAAGATCGCCCCGCCCAACCGGGTCTACTTCAAGACGTTCGAGGACGCCGCCGCGGCCGGGTACATGGCTTGCAAGGTGTGCACCCCGGACCGCGGGCCCGCCGCGCCGTATGTCGGGAACATGGTCACCCGCAAGGTCCACAGGGCCTCATGCGATTGGGCCGCGAAGATCCGCCCCGGCATACGGCGGGGCTTCGCCACATGGAAAGAGGCGGAGGGCGCGGGCTATGTCGCCTGCGGGAGATGCAAGCCGGAGATGCGGGGGGTTCCGGAGCCCCCGCCCGGCGCCGCTTCGCCCCCCCCGGCGGTCTCGTCCCCGCCCCCCCCGGCGGCGGCCGGCGCCTTCATCGGGCACCGCCTGAGCAGGAAGGTACACCGGGCCGGGTGCGCGTGGGGCCGGAAGATCCTCGAGAAGAACCGCGTCTATTTCGACTCTTACGCGGAAGCCGCCGCGGCCGGCTACGCCCCGTGCAAGGCGTGCGGACCGGACGAAGGACCCGCCCCGCCCGCCGGCTCGCGCCCCTAGGCGGGCGGCGATCCCGCCGCCGCGCGTGCCTTTCGACATTTCCGTGGCAATTCGGCCGCCGCATCGGCTATCATGTTTCCGGCACAACCCCGGGGGTCAGGCATGAGAAGGTACCTCGCGCTGATCGCGGCGGGCGGAGCGTTGTGCGCGGCCGCCGTCCGAGCCCAGGAAGATCCTGGGGCCGGCTTTCAGGAAGCCAGGCGCCTTATGAGGGAGGCGCTCCAGGCCAAGGTCGCCTCCGAGCGGGCCTCCCTGGAGGCGCGCCAGAAGTACGAACAGGCCCTCTCCTCCCTCAAGGCCCTGATGCTCCTCAGCCCCAACTGGAACGCCGGCGAGGTCTCGAAGGCGGCGGAGGAGTGCGGAAAGGCGCTCGCCCATCTCTCAGGGGACGCCCCGCGCCCCCCGGCGCCGTCGAAGACCGAGCCGGCCGGCGGCGTCGTCGGGCACAGAAAGACCAAGAAGTTCCACCGGCTCGATTGCCGCTACATCCAGAAGACGCCCGAGGAGAACCGCGTCCTCTTCCCCACCGCGGAGGAGGCCGTGGCCGCCGGCTACACCCCGTGCAAGTCGTGCAAGCCGGATGAGGGCGCCTACGCGCGCGCCTTGCCGGCCTCCGCCGTGGAGACGGCGCCCGCCGGGGCGGCGGTCTCCGGGCCTTTCTTCGGAATCCCCTCGAGCATGAAGGTGCACCGCTCCGACTGCAAATGGTCCAGAAAGGTCGCCGACAAGAACAAGGTCTTCTTCGCGAGCTGCGCAGACGCGGTCAGGGCGGGATACGCCCCGTGCAAGCTCTGCCGCCCCGACGAGGCGCATGAAACCGCGGCCGCACCCGCGCCGGCCCCCGCGGGGTCCCGCGCCGCGGAGGAGACCGGTTACCTCGCCGGCAGGAACGGCAGGACTTTCCACCGGGCCGATTGCCCGTGGGCCAAGGGGATCGACGCGAGCACGCTCGTTACCTACAAGACCAGGGAAGAGGCGATCGCGGCAGGGAAGAAGCCGTGCCGAATCTGCAAACCCTGAAAACCGCGCCCCGCGCCGCCGCCATGCCCGCGAAATCCCGCCCGGGCGCCGCCGCCCGGGTCTTCGGCCCCGTCTCCTCCCGCCGCCTCGGCCTCTCCCTCGGCGTGGATGTCATCCCCCGCAAGAGATGCACCCTCGACTGCCTCTACTGCCAGCTGGGGCGCTCTGCGCGGGTGACGGCCGCTCGAAAGGAGTACGCCCCGCGCGGCGTGGTCCTCCGGCAGCTCCGGGCCGCACTGAAGAAGACCGGCCCCGTGGACTGGATCACCTTCTCCGGCTCCGGCGAGCCGACGCTTCACTCGGGCCTCGGCGCGATGATACGGGCGGTCAAACGGATGACCGCGACGCCGGTGGCGGTGATCACGAACGGGACGCTCCTGGCCGACCCGCTCGTCCGCCGCGGCCTGCGCGAGGCCGACCTGGTCATCCCCGATCTCGACGCCGGCTCGGCCCGCGTCTTCCGGCGGATCAACAGGCCGCATCCCTCCGTGCGTTTCCGGCGCGTCGTCGAGGGGATCGCGCGCTTCACCCGGGGCTTTCCCGGCCGCGTGTGGCTGGAGGTGGTCCTGCTGAAAGGGGTGAACGACTCCGCGGCGGAACTCCGGAAGATCGGGGCGCTCGCGGCGAGGATCCGGCCGGAACGGGTCCAGTTGAACACCGTCGTCAGGCCCCCCGCCTACCGGGAGGCGAAACCGCTGGGCGCGTCCGCCCTCCGCTCGGCGCGCCGCCTCGTCGCCTCGGCGGCGGGGGGGGTCCCCGTGGATATCGTGGCCCCGTCCGCGGCCGCCCGCCCCGCACGGAGGCGAGGAGGGCGCGAAGCCGAGCTCGCCGCCTTCATGGATCGAGCCCGGCGTTTCCGGCGAAACATGGCTCGGAATGCCGTTGGGCCATGAAAACTGGCGAAACAGCCGCTGCATCCCGTTGCGGCTGCGTTCGATCGCCGGATAGTGCTCGGTGTAGGAGCCTTCCAGGTAACTGTGCGCCACGATGCCGGGACCGCCGTGTCCGGGACCGATGACGTAGATCATATTGAGATCGTTG
>CALLYX010000390.1 GCA_937858775.1 uncultured bacterium
CGGGATAGCCCCCGGGACGTACGATGTGCGCGTGACGAACCCGCTCGGGCCGACGGTTTCGCTCGCGAACGCCTACACGGTGAACGCGGCGCCGCCCGGGGAGCCGGCCGTGACGTCGGTAACGCCCGCCGGCGGCAACAACGACGGGCCGACCGACATCGTCATCGGCGGTACGAACTTCGCGGGGACGACGGGCGTGACTGTGGGCGGGACGGCGTGCACGGACGTCGTCGTGGTGGATGCGACGCACGTGACGGCGACCGTCCCCGGAGGGCTTCGCGTAGGGAGCCACGACCTTGCAGTGACGAACGCCGTCGGGACGGGGACGCTGACGCACGGCTTCGCCGCGGGCGGATCCGGGACGATCTCCGCGGACACGACGGTCGCCGGCACGGTGTATCTGACGGGGGACGTGGTGGTCGAGCCCGGGGTCACGCTCACGCTCGAGCCGGGCGCGCGCCTCATCTTCGAGGCGCTCGCCGACGATTCGGGCGGGGGATGGGACGATAAACGCGGCGAGCTGCGCCTCTACGGGCGACTGAACAGCCTCGGCGAGCAGTCAGACCACGTCGCCCTCACATCTTCCGAGGGCGCGTCCTCCGACTGGCTGGGCGTGGTCTTCTCCGACTCAACCGCCTCGGCGTTGATCGAGTACACCGACGTGACGAGCGCCGTCAACGGCCTATGCTTGGAATCGAATATCGACTCCCCCGATCCCGGGGGGAAGAATCCGCGCCCGTGGGTGCAAAACATCTACATCGCGAACTGCGCGACGGGCGTCTCCCTGAACAGCTCCCTGGCGTTCACCTGCCCGGCCGTCGACACGTGCACGATCGACACGGCCGGGATCGGGATAGCGGCGAGGAGCACCTCCGCCCCGATCTTCACGCGGACGCTCCTGAGAAACGTGACGGGGACCGGGATCCAAGCCAGGGGGAACTCGATTCTGACCATCCACGGCTCCTCGATAGTGGACCCGCCGGCCGCGGTCTCGTGCCCGGCCGCGGGGGCGGGCGAGGCGCCTAACGCGGCGGCATTGAACGTCGTCTTCTCCGTCCTCGGCAACGGCTCGGTCGGCCTCTCCGACTCCGCACGGTTGACCGCGAGGATGGCGACGTTCCTCTTGTTCCCCGGGACGGGGGTGGGGTCGGGCGTGCTCGGGGAGAAGGCGTCTGCCTTCCGATGGGACCACTCGAACATCGTCCAGGGGGATCCGTCGGGGGTCGGGGTGGAGTGGAGGAGCGCAGGGGATTGCCGCATCAACGCAACCGTGATCGCGGGCTGGGGGATCGGCGTGCGGCGCGCGGCGAATGAGAAGGGCGATTGCGGGGCGATGGATCTCGGCGACGGCGCGTCGACGGGCTGGAACGAATTCCTCGGCGTGATGAACCCGTCGGCGACGACGTTCAACGTGGTGAACAGTTGCCCGACCGGGATCGACGCTCGATCGAACTGGTGGCTCACCACCGATACCTCCGTCATCGGAAACTACCTGTACGACAGCGCGGACGACCCCGCCCTCGGCGCCATCGACATCACGGACTACCTGACGGCCCGGCGCACCTACTCCATCTCCGGACGGATCGTGGACGGGGCGGGGGCGCCGGTTGACCGGGTGCAGGTCGTGGCGCTCCACGCGACCGCGCACAGCGACAACGACCGGATGGCGATGACCGACGACAGCGGTAAATACACGATCTACGGCCTTGTCCCCGGGACGTACACGATCACCTTCGAGAAGCAGGGCTATAACATACCCTCCCTGGGCACGGTCACCGTCACGGACACCGACCTGAACGGGAAGGACGTCCTCGCGAACGTCGCCCCGCCGACGGTGTACGGGATCAGGCGCGAGGACGGGTTGGCCAACCCGCCGTACGGGACGCACTGGGCGTACCGGCCGATGGGGGCGGACGTCGTGGTGACGGGGCTCAACTTCCGATCCGGCGCGATGGCCGCCCTCGTCGGCCCGCTCCCGGCGACGACCGCGAACGCGATGGTCGTCAAGACCTTGAGCTCGACGACGATCACCGCGACGGTCCCGGCGGGCCTATTGCTCGGAGGCTACGGGGTGATGGTGACGAACCCCGACGGTCATTCGGCGACATGGGGGGCGGACGCCGCGAACCCGGCGTTCACCATCATAGATCCGCCGCCCCCCGTGGTCTACAGCGTCTCCCCGGCGAGCGTGTACAAGGATTACAACGACGTGTTCATCGTCGACGGGGCGAACTTCTTCGGCGTCCCGGAGGTCCACTTCGGGGACGTCGCCGGCTACTACAGCTTCGATTTCCCGGCCTACGACCCCAAGCCGACCGACACCAGGATATGGATCCGGATCGCCCCTGGGGATCTCCTGTCGCTATGCGACCAGGGGCCGCAGCCGGTGCAGGTCTTCAACCCGGACGGGCAGGGGTCGAACCGGGACGTGACGCTCACGGTCAACGGGCCGCCGCCCCCGACGGTGGGCTCCGTCATCCCGCCGTCCGGCGCGAACAACGAGGTGCTGAAGATCACGATCGAGGGGACGGCCTTCATCGAGACGCCGGAAGTCACCTTGATCCACTCGACGACAGGGGACGAGGTCGAGTGCATCAACGAGACGTTCGTGAGCGGCGCCGAGATCACCGCGGAGGTCCCGCTCGGCATAGCCCGGGGAATATACACGGTGCGGGTCTGCAACCCGCCGTGCAGCGCAGGCGCGCCGCCGCGGTGCGGGGTGCTTGGCGGCGGATACGAAGTCCTTTCCCCGCCGCTCAGCGTCATCGGCGTGAGCCCCCCTATGGGTCTCGCGGGCGGCGAGACCGACATCATAGTGGTGGGCGTCAGTTTCGACGTGCTCGACTATCCCGCCGTGCTGGTCGGCGCCACGCACTGCACGAACGTCCGCGTGGTGAGCCCGACGTGCATCCTGGCGACAGCGCCGCCGGCGATGGCGGCGGGCCTCCACGACCTCGAGGTGCGGGAGACGCCCCCCGGCCCATCGGCGACGCTGGCGAATGCCTTCACCGCGGTCGGGACGCCCGGCGTCACCGGGGTCGCCCCGGCCGGCGGCGCGTCGAACAAGACGGTCCAGATCGACGTGAACGGCTCCGGGTTCGCGTACATCCCGAAGGTCGAGATCATGACCGCGCCGGGCCCGACGCGCTGCACGGGCGTCCGCTTTCTCTCCGCGGCGCAGCTCAAGGCGAACGTCCCCTCCGGGATAGCCCCCGGGACGTACGGTGTGCGCGTGACGAACCCGCTCGGGCCGACGGTTTCGCTCGCGAACGCCTACACGGTGAACGCGGCGCC
>CALLYX010000391.1 GCA_937858775.1 uncultured bacterium
GGAGACGGGGACGTCCCCTTCTGAACCGCGAAGGGGCGGCGCCGACTCGGCCCGCGGCCGGGCGCTCCGGGCGGCAGGGGGCGGATGCGGCGGATAGTTGCGATCAGGGGGGTTGACCGATCGGAGGTCGCACGGGATGAAAAAGGTGTTCGTCAGGAAGAAGAAGTGCAGGTTCTGTACGGATAAGGTGACCGAGATCAACTACAAGGATATCGGGATGCTGCGGAAGATGGTCACCGAGAAGGGAAAGATATTGCCCAGCCGCGTCACCGGCACGTGCGCCTCGCACCAGCGTCGCCTGGCCCGGGCGATCAAGCGGGCGCGCCAGATCGCGATGCTGCCGTTCGTGGCCGAATAGGGTCGTCGCCCTCGGACCGGATTGGAGAGCTGCTTGAGATGGAAACCGAAATCGTACTGATGAAGGACGTGCAGGGGCTCGGCGCCCAGGGGGATATCAGGAGGGTCTCACTCGGGTACGCCCGGAACTTCCTCTTCCCTAGGGCGCTCGCCGCGCCGGCGACGCCCCGCGCGATCAAGGCCCTCGAGATCGAGAAGAAGAAGAAGGAGGCGGAGGCCCGGCGCGCCCTGGAGAAGATACGCCGGGACGCCGAGGCGTTGAGCAAGGCCTCTTGCACCATCCCGATGCAGGCCGGGGAGGACGGGAAGCTGTTCGGGGCCGTCACCGCCCAGCATGTCGCCGAGGCTCTCGAGAAGGCGGGCTTCGCCGTGGAAAAGAGGCAGGTCGAGCTGCCCGAGCCGCTCAAGGAGCTGGGGGTGTTCAGCGTCACGATCCGGCTCCACCCGGAAGTCGCCTCCGTCGTGAAGGTTTGGGTCGTCGAGAAGTGACCGGCCGCGCGTCTCGCGCGCGGAGCGGTCGAGATGCTACGCACGAGGTCCGTATGGCCGCCCCGGAAGGCGTTCTCGACAAGCTGCCCCCGCAGAACCTGGACGCGGAGATGAGCGTTCTAGGCGCCATGCTCCTGGACCGGGAGGCGATCGGCCACGCCATAGAGGCGGTCAGCGCGGAGAGCTTCTACAAGGAGGCGCACGCCAAGATATACGCCGCGATCGTGGAGCTCTTCGACGCGAACCACCCGGTTGACATCATCACGCTCACCGAGCACCTGGGGAAACGGAAAGAGATCGAGGCGGTGGGCGGGGCGTCCTACATCAGCATGCTCCTCGACGCGGTCCCCTCCGCGGCGAACATCTCCCACCACCTCCGTATCGTCCGCGACAAGTTCCTCCTCCGGAGGCTCATCACCGCCGCCTCGGGCATCGTCAGCCGATGCTATGACGGCCGGGAGGACGTCAACGAGCTTCTCGACGAGGCCGAAAAGGAGGTATTCGACATCGCCCAGCGGCGCGATACCCAGGGCTTCGTAAAGATCGGGGAGCTGATCAAGCACAGCATCGAGACGGTCGAGAGCCTCTACCAGAAGAAGGAGTACGTCACCGGTGTCCCCACCGGTTACACGGACCTCGACACCAAGACCGCGGGCCTCCAGCCGTCCGACCTTATCATCATCGCGGCGAGGCCCTCGATGGGAAAGACGAGCCTGGCCCTGAATATCGCGGAGCACGCCGCGATCACCGCGAGGATACCCACCGCGATCTTCAGCCTCGAGATGGCGAGGGAGCAGCTCGTGCTGCGCATGCTCTGCTCGCACGCGCGCGTTAGCGCCCACAACGTGCGCACCGGCTTCATATCGGAGAAGCATGACTTCCCGAGGCTCGTGAACGCCGCCGGGAAGTTGGCGGCCGCCCCGATCTACATAGACGACAGCCCGTCCATCTCCGTCCTCGAGATGCGCGCGAAGGCGCGGCGGCTCTCCGCGCGGGAGCGGATCGGCCTCGTGATCGTGGACTACCTCCAGCTCATGCGCTCCTACTCGAGGAAGACGGAGAACCGGCAGCAGGAGATATCCGAGATATCGCGCTCGCTGAAGGCCCTCGCCAGGGAGTTGAACATCCCGGTGATCGTCCTCTCGCAGCTCAACCGCGAAGCCGAGCAGCGCCCGGACCACCGCCCCAAGCTCTCCGACCTGCGCGAGTCGGGCGCCATAGAGCAGGACGCGGACGTCGTCATGCTCCTCTTCCGCGAGGAGTATTACGAGCCGGACAACGACGAGGCGAAGGGGAAGGCGGAGGTCATCATCGCCAAGCAGAGGAACGGGCCGGTCGGGGTCGTAAAGCTGACGTTCCTCGAGGAGTGCACTCACTTTGAGAACTACACCGGGCGCGGGGAAGGGGACGGTGCGCTTGAGAATTGAGCGGGCGGTGCGGCGGAGGTGGCTGCCGCTCGCGGCGGCGTGCATCGCCGCCGCATGCGCCCCCGCCCCGAGGGCGGCGGCGATCCAGTGCGAGGGCGACCGGGTGGAGGCGGTCGCCGTCATGGGGAACCGAACGGTGAGCGACACCATCGTCTTCAACAAGCTCCAGACGCGCGAGAAGGGGCTCTTCAGCGAGGAGACGGTCAAGGAGGATGTCAAGCGCCTCTACGAGCTCGGTTACTTCAGCAACATCAGCGTCGACGTCGAAAGGGCCGGGGACGGGGTGAAGGTCGCGTTCGTGCTGAAGGAGAGGCCCGAGCTCAGGGAGATCGTTTTCAGGGGGAACGCCGCCATCCCGACGGAGCGCCTCCGGAAGGAGATGAAGTCGAGGACAGGAGAGGCGGTGAACGAGAGGCTGCTTGTGGAGGACGTCGACGCCCTCGCCGCGCTCTACGCCAGGGAGGGGTTCCCGGTGGCCCAGGTGCGGTACGAGGTCGCGAGCCCGGGCGGCCAGGCGTCGGCGGAGGCGATCATCACGATCGCAGAGGGGCAGCGCCAGGCGATCAGCCGCGTCCGCTTCCGGGGGAACGCCCACGTGCCGGCGCGCACGCTGACGGGGTTGATGCATACCAAGCGCCGCGCACCTTGGCCCCTCTATAAATGGCCGATGAGTTACCTCTACTCGACCGGGATGCTGCAGGAGGAGACCCTCTCGGATGACCTCGAGCGCCTCCGAGCCTACTACGCCTCCCTGGGATACGTGGATATGAAATACGCCGCCGTCGACAAGAGGCCCTCGCCGGACGGGCGCTTCGTGGAGCTCGATATCTCCGTGGAGGAGGGGGGGACGTACCTCGTGGGGGACGTCACAGTGTCGGGGAACAAGATATATGACACCGACGAGCTGCAACGCTCCCTCTCCATGGGGCCGGGGGCCACCTTCTCCCCGAACGCGCTCCAGTCCGATATCAACGCGGTCCGCGCCCTCTATTTCGCCAAGGGGTACACCGACGCGGAGATCGCGACGGAGAAGCGGCTCAACCCCGAGACCGGGAAGATCGACGTCGCCTACACGGTGAAGGAGTACGATCCTTACTACGTGGGACGCATCGATATCCGCGGGAACACCCGGACGAAGGACCACGTCATACGGCGCGAGATCGGCGTGATGCCCGGCGATGTGTTCAACGGCCTGAAGGTCCAGCGGAGCAAGGAGCGCCTGGAGAACACCGGCTACTTCGACTCGGTGAATGTCACCTCGGCCCCGGGGGAGGGAGCGGACCGAACCCAGAACCTGGCCGTGGAGGTGGAGGAGGGGAAGACCGGCCAGCTGAGCTTCGGGGCCGGGTTCAGCTCGATCGACGGCCTTGTCGGCTTCGCGGAGATCGCCCAGAGCAACTTCGACCTCATGAACTTCCCGTACTTCACGGGCGGGGGGCAGAAGATGCGGCTCAGGGCGGAGATAGGATTCCAGCGGCAGGATTTCCTGATGAGCTTCACCGAGCCGTATTTCATGGGCAAGAGGATCGCCGCGGGGTTCGATCTTTACTCCCAGAGCAGCCAGTACCTGAGCGACTATTTCAACCAGACGCGGATAGGCGGGGACGTGCGGCTCGCCAAGGCGTTCGGCGAGTTCTACCGCGGCGACGTCACGTACAAGATGGAGAACGTGAACATGGACGTCGACGACGACGCATCCGAGCAGATCAAGGAGGCCGAGGGCGACACCCTCATCAGCGCCGTAACCTTCGGCCTCACGCGTGACACCCGCGACTCGATCGTATTCCCGCACCGCGGCGCCATCTCCAGCGTGACCGCCGAGTTCGCGGGGTTGGGCGGCGACGCCGACTTCGTGAAGATCGAGGCGATGGCGAGCCAGTATTTCGTCCCGATCGAGAGCTTCCCGGACCACGTGATCAGGATCGCCGGATCGGCCGGGGTGGGGAGGGCGTACGGCAACTCATCCGACATCCCCCTCTCCGAGCGTTTCTTCCTCGGCGGCGGCGACAGCATCCGCGGCTTCGAGTACCGCGACGTCGGGCCGCGCGACTCCAACGACGAGCCGGTCGGCGGCGAGGCGTCCGTGGCGGGGAGCATCGAATACACCTTCCCGCTCGTCTCGAAGATCCGCGGCGCCGCGTTCTTCGACATGGGGAACGTCTACAAGACCCCGGGTGATTTCATGGACGGCATCGTGGCGTCGGTGGGCATGGGGG
>CALLYX010000392.1 GCA_937858775.1 uncultured bacterium
ACAACCCGAATCGCACATGCAGCGCATCCCATTTCCCCCCGCAGCGCAGCCCATTGCCCCATCGTAGCGCACCCTAAAGGGTGCGCTACAGCACAACCCGAATCGCACATGCAGCGCATCCCATTTCTTCCCGCAGCGCAGCCCATTGCCCCATCGTAGCGCACCCTAAAGGGTGCGCTACAGCACAACCCGAATCGCACATGCAGCGCATCCCATTTCCCCCCGCAGCGCAGCCCATTGCCCCATCGTAGCGCACCCTAAAGGGTGCGCTACAGCACAACCCGAATCGCACATGCAGCGCATCCCATTTCCCCCCGCAGCGCAGCCCATTGCCCTATCGTAGCGCACCCTTCAGGGTGCGCTACGGCCTATCAGCGAACAATGGCGAAATCCTGGCCCCAAATCGGCCTGCGCGGATTGCGCCTGGGTCGGCGATGGGCTATAATGCGGACGTCGGAGACGGAGGCGCGCAATGGAGTACAGGCGGATCATCCCGTGCCTCGACACGAAGGACGGGCGGCTGGTCAAGGGCGTCAACTTCATCGGCCTCAAGGAACTCGGCGACCCCGCAGAGAGCGGGGCCGCCTACAGCGAGGCGGGGGCGGACGAGATCGTCTTTCTCGACATAACGGCGACGCCGGAGGGGCGGAGGACGTTTATCAAGGCGGTCCGGCAGGTCGCCGCGCGGATCAACGTGCCGCTCACCGTCGGCGGCGGGGTCGGAAGCCTCCGCCACATCGAGGAACTCAGGGCCGCCGGCGCCTCCCGCTGCGCCGTCAACACCGCCGCCGTGCGCAGGCCCGGGCTCGTCCGCGAGGCGGCGGAGGAGTTCGGGAGCGAGGCGGTCGTCGTCGCCATCGACACGCGCGCGTCGGAATCGGCGCCTTCGGGCTTCGAGGTCGTGGTGGGCGGGGGACGGGTGCCGACGGGGATGGACGCCGTCGAATGGGCGCGGCGCGTGGAGGGCCTCGGCGCGGGCACGATCCTCCCCACCAGCATGGACGCGGACGGCACGAAGGCCGGCTACGACATCCCGATGACCCGGGCTGTCTCGGACGCCGTGAAGATTCCCGTCATCGCCTCGGGGGGCGCCGGGACGCTCGAGCACCTCTACGACGGGATCGCCGAAGGGCACGCCGACGCGGTCCTGGTGGCGTCCATCGCGCACTACGGGACGTACACGATCCGACAGATGAAGGAGTACCTGGCCTCGCGCGGGGTGCCGGTGCGTCTCTGACGCGCGCTCGCCCGGCCGCCCGGGCCGTCCGGCGGCGTTTCCATGCCAGCCAATCTTCCGCCGCAATACGTCTCCGCCGAGGGAAGGCTCAGGTCGGCGAAGGATCCGGGGGAAAAGATCGCCATCCTCGAGGAGATGCGGGCCCTTCTCCCAAAGCACAAGGGCACCGACAAGATCCAGGCGGATATCAAGCGCCGCATCTCCAGGCTCCGAGAGGAGGAGAAATCCGCCTGCCGCCGGAAGGGTTTCTCCGTAAGCGTGCTCAGGGAGGGGGCGGGCCAGGTCGCGGCGGCCGGCCCTCCCAACAGCGGGAAGTCCAGCCTCGTCTCGCTCCTGGCGCACCCGGGCCCGAGGATCGCCCCGTACCCGTTCGCCACCCT
>CALLYX010000393.1 GCA_937858775.1 uncultured bacterium
TCCTTTCGCCGAACCATCTCCGGTACGGCTCGGTGTCTATTATGGGGGCCCCGCCCGCGTCCACGGCCGGCCCCTCCTTCGCCGGCGGGGGCAGGAACGGGTTGCGCCGCCCGTGGCTGTCGTAATCGAACCGATCCGCGGCCATTATACCGCCGCAGCGGAATAATACAATCAATACTATCGCGCCCGCGCGGCGGCGCGCCGCGCCCCCCCCCGGCGAGGGGCGTCCGCAGCCGAAAGGATTCACTTCTTGGCCTCCGGCGCCCCGGCATTCGAATCGACCTTTTTCTTCACCAGGTACCGCACAAGGAGGACGACCTTCTGCCCCCCCGGCTCGTTCCCCTCGATGGAGAAATCGGTGATCTCGAGAAACCTGTTCGACCCCTCTATCCCGGCCATGAACTTGCCGAGCTCGTGATAGCCGCACTGCATCTTGATCTCCCACGTCCTCTCGGAGAACCTCCCCTTGAGCTCGGGGGCCAGCCCGTCCCCGCCGCCCGCCGCGGGGATGAATCGCTGGCTGACGTCCCCCACGGCTATCCGCGCGGAGATGGCGTTGATCTGGCGCGAGAGCCATGTCTGGTCGCTCTCCAGGGGGATCTCCTTCACCGCCTCGTCGATCCTGCGCCTTAGGGTCTCGACCTCCTCCCGTTGCCGCGGGAGGTGCTTGACGGCCATCTCGGCCTTGAGAAGCTGGTTGCGGTACGTGTCGGGGGACTCATGCCTCTCCGGCCCCTTCGCCCCCTTCTGCGCCCCGGAGGGCCAGAGCTGGTAGGCGAGGACGATCGCCAGCAGGCTGAAGATCACCGTGACGGCGATTATCTCGATCTTCTTCTTCTCGATTGCCATGGCCGCCGTTCCGTCCGCGCCGGCCGCGCGGCCGGCGCTACGCCCCTATTTCTTCTCTTTCTCCTTCGACGGGGTGCACTTGATCTCGAACGACTTGCGCCTCCTGTCGAGACTCTCGATACCGTAGTTCACGTGCGGGAAGGCGCCGATAAAGACCGGGTCGCCGCGGAGGTTCTCGATGAACTCGACGACCTTCTCGTTCCCCCTCTCGGAAACCGCCTCACCGTTGACGGTGAGCATGGCCGCCGGCCGGGAGCTGAACTGGACCTTGACGAGAAAGAGCTCGTCCGGCATCGCGTCGCTCAACGCGTTGAGCTTCCTTCCCCACGAGAGCCGCCCCGTGGAGAACCCCTCGAGGGCCTCCAGCTCCTTCTGGAGCTGCTGCTTGTTCCTGATGAGGCCCTCCGCCTCCTCGCGCTGCGGCGTGATCGCCCGGAGGCGGTTCTTCACCTCCGTGAGCGCCCGCACCTGCCGCCCTATCATCGCCAGGACTATGGCCAAGACGACGACCGCGGCCCCCACCGCCCCGCCGGCGAGGATGGCGACGTTCATTTTGACCTTGCGCACGCGCTCTATCTTGCGCAACTCGTCGGGCAGCAGATTGACATGTATCATGGCGCTGGTGAAAAGGCGTTCAGTTCGACGCGGACGCGCCCGATCCGTCCGGGCCCGCCGCCCGGCGCGGCGCTGTCCCTCCGTGCGCCCCCTAGTCGGAGACCGCGAGGCCGGCCGCCACGGCCAGGAGGGGCTCCTTCCCCTTGATCCCCTGCCGCCCGGCGCCGCCCTCGACCGAGATCCCCCTGAGGGGATCCCAGACGGAGACAGGGATGCCGAACTCCGAGGAGAGTATATCCCTGAGCCCGTGCGATAGGGCGCACCCCCCGCTCAGGTAGATCGCGCTCACGTTCCTTCCCATCTTGGAGGAGATATAACCGAACGTCGAGCGGAGTTCGCGCGCGAGCACCATGGCCATCGGGGTCATGAACTCGATCACCTCGGGATCGGAAGCCTCCTTCCTGCGCTCGGCTTCGCGGAATCCGATGGAGAGGCCGCGCGCGATGGCAAGGGTGGCGTTGTTGCCCCCCACCTCGATATCGCGGGTCAGGTCGAGATTCTTCGCCGTAATGACGTTGAGGATCGTCCTTCCGGCGCCGGCGTGGACCACCGAGACCGTATCTTCCGGCTTGATGTCGGGCATGGCGTACTCGAACGCGTTGGCGACGGCGATCGAGTCGACGCCGAGGAGTTTCGGGACGAGGCCGATGTCCTTGAGGAGATCGAGGCGCTCCCCCACCACGCTTTTCCTGGCCGCGGCGAGGGCGACCCTCATCTTGGCCTTGTCCCCCGCCTCCGGGTCCAGGATAGGGCAGTCGAAGACGCAGTCATCGAGGCTGAACGGAAGCAGCATCTCCGCCTCGTACTTGATGCTCGACTTGAGGTCGTTCGGAGACATCCGGGGCATCTCGGTGAGGCGGACGATCACCCCTTTCCCCGACACCGACACGCGGAGATCGGACAAGTCCAGGCCGCTCCTGGCGATGGTGTCCGAGACCGCCTTCTTGACGACGGTGGCGGGAACCGGGTTCTCGGAATCGCGCTCGATCGGGATTATGGCGCTCTCGTGGATGGCCCAGGCGCCCGGGCTGCCGCTGACGGCGACCATCTTGACCGAGCTGAAGCCGATATCAAGGCCGACGGCGCGCCTCACCCTGCGGTTCTTCTTGGGCAACAGATACGAGAGCATGCGTCTCCCATCCCCGGCGCGCCCGGAACGGCAGGGGATAACGCCGTACGTCGAGTATCCGCAAGGTAGTTTAGCCCCGTGGGTTGGATTTGTCAAGGAAGAGGGGCCATGGGACTCCCCCCCCCAGCGCCCGTGCAATATCACTCAGCAGCACACCCTGTCGCGCCCTGATCCCGTACACCATCTCCTCGATGAACCTCAGTTTCGGTTTCGAAAAGCGGGGTTCTCCTCCGTCGCGCGAGGTTTTTCCCACCCCTCTCCGCTTGCAGCCGGGGGGCGTGTGAAATTCCCCCTCAGCGCGGCACCGGCCATGTGCTACATTATCCGCATAATGGGGGGAAAGGCAATGCCGTCCGGCACCACGCCGCTCCGCACGCAAGCGGCCGCATTGGCGCTTCTGGCCGCTGTCGTCTTTTCCAACACGCTCGACAACGGCTTTGTATGGGACGACGTATGCCTGATACCTCAAAAACCAGCGCCGCGCTCGCTTCGCTCCATCTCCCGTCTATTCAGATCGCCGTTTTTCGAGGGCCGCTGGAACGACGCCGCGGACGGGCGCGGTTCGTATTGGCGGCCGCTCACCGCCCTCTCCCTGGCAATTGACCGAGCCCTATGGGGGGACACGCCGTTCGGCTTTCACCTGACCAACCTCCTCCTCCACGCGCTGAACGCCGCGCTCGTCCTCCTCCTCTTCCACGCAATCCCTCGCACGCGCGCCGCGGCGTTTCCGGCGGCCGTGATCTTCGCCTGCCACCCGCTCCAGACCAACGCCGTGTCCTATATCTCGGGAAGGACCGACCTGCTCGCGGGCCTCTTTATCCTTCTCGCCTGCCTGATCACCGCGCTCCTCGCGGCCGGCCCCGCCGGGCCCGGTCCGTTCGCGGCCTCCTTATGCATCGCGGCGTGCACCGCCCTCGCGGCCGCCTCCAAGGAGAACTCGTTCGCGGCCCCGCTGCTGGTCCTCGCGACCGCGGCGCTCGCGCAGCCTGCCCGGCCTGACGACAACCGGGTCCGAACCGCCGAGCGCGGCGCCCCGCCTCGATCCAGGTGGGGCGCGCCGCTCGCGGGGGCGGCCTCTTCGGCGCTGGCGGTCTGCGCCGTCCTCTGGTGCCGCCGGCGCCTGGGCATCGCCGCCCCCTCCGTCTCGGATTCCTCCCCCGGCGTCCTGCTCGCCGCGGCGGAGGGGGCCGCCCTTTACTGCCGTCTCCTGTTCCTCCCGGCCGGTCTCCACATGGAGCGCTTCATCGACATCCCCTCCGCATCCGATCCCGCCGCCATCCTCGCGGCCGGGGCGGTCGTCCTCGGGGCGCTCATCGTATCGCGCGCCCTCGCGCGCGGCGGCGCCTCCCCACTCCCGCTCCTCGCCTGCTGGGCCGCCGCCGCCTTTCTTCCCTCGAGCAATATCATTCCCATCTATCCCGGCATCTCGGACAGGCAGATCTTCGTCGGGGAGCAGTTCCTGTACGTCCCCATGGCCGGCCTGGCCTGCCTCATCGCCTGCGCTTGGGTCGCCTTGCGCGGGGCGGCGGCGCGCGGGGGCGGGCGGGGCGGCATCGCCGGCCGAATCGCCGCCGCAACGGCCGCGGCGGCCCTCGGGCTGCTCGGGGTTCTCTCCCATCTCCACAACGAATACTGGCGGGACGAACGCTCCTTCTATTCGCGGACGCTCGCCCTCTCTCCCGGGAGCGCCAGGATGAACATCAACCTCGGCGCCCTCGAGGCCCGGGAGGGCAACTACGACGAGGCCCTCCGCCTCCTAGGCCCCGTCGCGGCGCAGAACCCCCGCTTCCCCGCCGCCCGCCTGGCCCTCGGGCTTGCGTACACGGCGATGGGGCGATTCGACGACGCGGGGCGCGAACTGAACGAGGCGGAGCGGCTCTCGCCCGGCTCTCCGGATATTCTCGACGCACTCGGCGCGCTCGCGATGGCCTCAGGGAATTACGCCGAGGCCGTCTCCCGTTTCTCGTCGGCGGCCCGGGCGGCCCCCCTCGATCCAAAGTTCCGGATCAAACTCGCCGCGGCGCATCTCCACCTGCGCGACCCCGGCGGGGCCGAGACGGCCCTCCGCGGGGTTCTCGCCGCCGATCCGGGATCTGCGGAGGCGTTGATGCTCCTCGGCCTCTGCCGGGAGCAGCAGGGGCGGACGAAAGACGCGTTCGAGATCTATCGCGCGATCGCGCGCCGGCATCCTGCCCACGCCGCGGCGAGGGAAAGGGCGGCGCGGCTGGCCGCCGATTCCTGCCGCTGATCGCGCCGGGGGCCGGAGGGGCCGCCGCTGCGAAACGCCGGTCCCGGCCCCCCCCGCGCCGCCTCCATAGTCAGCCGCCGGCCATGGCCGTTCAAGGGGCTGGACAACAGGAGCGGGTTGGGGGGACGGCGTTAAACGCACAGGGCGGCGTCCGCGACGCGACACCGCCCCCGCGTTTCATCTCGATCGTGCCGGCCGGCTATTACTGGGGCTGGCCGTGCAGGCTGCAACTGGCCGGCGTTCCAACCACGTTGATGTTCGAGTACGTCCCGTGCGCCGGGCACTCGGAAGCCACCGTCAGGTTGGTCATGTACCTGTCGAGTATGGTGCTCGGGCTGATTGTGTTGCCGTCGCTCAGTCCCGCCTCGAGCGCGTACTGCGCCTTCGCTGACTCGAACTGACGAAGGTTGTTCCAGCAGGTGTTCTGCTGCGTCGTCGTGCGAGCGCGAATGAAGTTCGGGATGGCGATAGCGGCGAGCAGACCGATGATCGCGACTACGATCATGATCTCCACCAGCGTAAAGCCTCTCCTTCTCATCTCCCGCACCTCCTTTCATAAGGGGTATTGTTTTTACCCCTGATATACGTCGGTAAGCAAACGCTGTTCCGTTTTCATCATCAAGTCGATATTTCCATAACATACTTGTAACGCGCATGTTGCATCGTGCAATGTGGTTGAATCGCATATCTGTGATCGCAAAATATGCATTATTGCGAATATTTGCACCCCGATATTCGCACATCTGCAAATAATAGTCGGCCGCCTCCGCTGATTTCGCTCCCAACTGTCGTGTTGAACGGACCTGCCTTTTCGGCTTTGGGCATTCGGAGCAAATAAACGGCTGGAATGGATGAGCTATTGCGAGGTGGGCATGCCGTGTATGTCACAGCTCATGGGCGTCCCGACGGAGGCGATGTCGCTGTATGTGCCGCCGCCTGGACAAGGGTCGGTGACTTTCATATTCTGAAGGTAGTCGTTTAGAACCGTGCTCGGATTGATTGTGGCGCCGTCGGCAAGGCCGGCCTCGAGCGCGTACTGGTTCTTCGCGGCTTCTACCTGGCGGATGATGTTCCAGCAGTTGTTCCTCTGCGTCCTGCCCCTCGCCCGCAGGAAGTTGGGTATCGCGATGGCCGCCAGCAGTCCGATGATCCCCACTACAATCATGATTTCAATCAGGCCCATCTTCTACAGCTCAAAACACGAGTATGTTGATTACGAACGAGTTATGGAGACACAAAAAGTCTTTGGCACTACACTCCGCAAGGTGGGGGTGTGTCGCTGCTATAGTTCCCGGATCGTCGGG
>CALLYX010000394.1 GCA_937858775.1 uncultured bacterium
GACTACGACTACCCGCTCGTCCAGGCGCTCCGCCACATCGCGAGGGACCCCGGCCGCCGCTACTACATCCACCCGAACATCAGGGGGCCCCTCGCGCGGCAGGGACCACTTCCCCCGAACGCCGGCGGGATCGCCGAGGGGGCGGATTTCGTCCTGGCGTTCCCGCCCGTCTTCCCGCGCGACATAGAAAACAGCCCTTTCGCCTTCAGGGAATGGTTCGGGACGCGCGAGGTCAACTACCGCTACTACAGCACCTGGCAGTGGCGGACCTGGGGGATGGAGCGCGACAAGCCGAACCCCGTCATCCTCCTCCCGGGCGACGCGCGGAGATACGGCCTGCAGTGAGCCGCCACCGGTCTTCTTTCATCTTGCCCGACGAAACCCCCCTGCACTATCATTGTGCGTTCACATGAAGAAAACCCCCCTCATAGCCGTCCTCGCCCTGCTGACGCTGCCGATAGCCCGTAACGTCGTAACCTCGTATATGTACGACGACGATATCAGCAGATTGCACGCGCTGGGGACCAGGTGGCACACGTGGGAATCGGTCACATATTCCCCCGGGGCAAACGTGAGGGGATTACCCTCCTTCCGGCCGATAACGTGGTTCATCCAAGACATCACCTTCCGCGCCTTCGGCCGGCATTGCCGACCCTACCATGCGTTCTTCTTTGCATGCCATATACTCAACGCCGTCCTCTTATTCCTGCTTGTCCTGAAGCTCGCCAAAAACCAGGCCTGCGCCCTCATTGTGGGGCTGCTGTTCTTTTTCAACCAGGCCAACACGGAAACCCTATGCCTCGTCTACGCCAATCACATGATCCACGGCGTCACGTTCACTCTTCTCTCCCTGCTATGTATGGCCGCGTTCCGCGACTCGGGGCGCCGCGTCCACTTTCTCGCGGGGGTGCTTTTCTACAACATGGCAATCTATTCCACGGAAACGTGCGTGGTTCTTATTCTGTATATTCCGCTCCTCCTGGGGATCTTCGGTCCCGGCAGGCTCCGCCCCTCCCATCTGGCGGGGGCGTCCCTGTGCATCCTCGCCTCCACCGCGGCGTTCCTCGCCGTATGGCTGACGTCAAAACCGGGCTACTGGGAGCCCTCATCTATCGCCAGGGTTGATTTCAGGTATATGGCCGGAAATATTCGCTGGGTCGTTTCCAACCTCTTCCTCCCTTACGAGGACATGTGCTTCTCTTCCTCGGGAACTTTTTTCGTCGCGCTCTTTTTCCTCCTAGGTTACGCGTATGTGTTCTCATTCTCTCAATTCGTTTTCCTCTCCAGGCTCAGAAACAAGTTATTTATCTTCGGCGTTTCCTGTCTTCTCCTCTACGTGGTCCCGGTCTCGAAGTTCATTGTCTATGAACGTGTGCTGTACTATTCGTGCCCCTTCTATGCGGTCATCGTCGGCTCGCTTCTCACGGTCGAGGAGCGGGGCGCGCGAAGGGGCTACAGGATATCGGTCGCGATTCTCTGCGCGCTGCTCCTCGTCAACAACTACTCCCTGCTGCTCCTCCGGACGCGCGACTGGTCGGTCGTGGGCAAGCTCAACCGGGGGATCATGCACTACTTCGGCAGCCGGATCGATGCGATATACGACAAGAAACTCCACGCGGTAAATCTCTATCCATGCCGCCTGCTTTATCTGAGGGGCAAGCCGTTGTTCGGTCCCATCGATGACATGTACCGCTGGTGCCTCTGGTTCAACGGGAGGGATCCCGGCGAAATATCCATTTCCGAAGAAAACCTGCTCCTCTGGAGGGATGCGCGCGAGATCGCCATGGCATACACGTCCGGCGGCCCGGTCAGGGAGGACGACCCCCTCATCGCCCTCATGACAGAGAGGGAGAAGGGCTCATACCGTTTTCGCCTCTACGAAGGCACGGCCGGCGATTTCCTCCGCGGCCGGCTCGCCGGCGTCGAAAGGCCCGGCTCTTCCTTCCCCGTGAGGGTGAACTTCCAGCTCATACACTCGTTCGTGCCGCTCCACGGTTATGAGATCGATGAGGGGAAGGTTTACACCCCGGTGCGGGGATACGGCTGGGACAGGTCGCTGGAAGGCGAGGACCTCGCCTTCCAGCGCCAACAGTGCGTGGACCCCGTCGACAAGGACACGGCGAAGCAGCTGCGCGATACCTACGTTCGCACGGCGCGCGGCGGGGCGACGTGGCGCATCGACCTTCCGAACGGCGACTACCTGGTCTCGCTCTGCTGGGGGGATGCCTTCGCCGGAAATCGCCCGCCCCAGACGGTCACGTTCCAGGGGAACGTCGCTGCGAGCGGCGGCCACTGGACAAAGCCCGGCGAATTCATCACCGTGGACGATATCCCAGTGTCGGTACGGAATGGCAGAATGATGATGGGGCTCATCCCCAGCACTCCAAACCGCCCCGTCACCATAAATTATCTCGTCATAGACAAACCGGCGGCGCCGGCAATGAAATAGCGGCGGCGCCTGCCCCGGCGGGGCCGATGACGGGCCCCGCGACCGCGAGGGCGGAAGGAGAACGCGGATGGCGCCCGCCTTCTCCGTTCCGCCCGACCGACCGGCTCACGGTATCGGCGGCTGTTTCCCCTCGTTATTACCTCGCTATTGCCAGGACATTCCCCGTTTTTCAGGGGCAGAATACTCCAACTGGTTTTAATAGAGGGGGATAGGACAATCAGGGAGTGAAAATGTGGCCTGCGCTGTGGTAGGGTGATTTTGGGACAAAAAAAGCGCCCAACCGACAGGAGGCCACGGATGGATATTAGCCAAGTGGGGACAAAACTGCGAGAACAAATTCACGCATTTTCGGGGGAACTCTCCCCCCGATTCACGA
>CALLYX010000395.1 GCA_937858775.1 uncultured bacterium
GAGCAGCGCCATGACGACGGCCGCGCCGTTCAGCACGGCCGACTCCTGGCGGTGCCCCCGCTCATCCTGCCACTTCGCCTTGATCTTCCCCCGCGCGGCCTTCCAATCCCCTGGGTTTTGTCGGTGCCATTCGACGACGTCCCTGACGGCCCCGGCGTAGTCGCAGCCGGCCGGGATCGTTGCGAGCGCCGCCTGGATAAGCGCCCCGATGTCGCTTTCCGCGAAGGCGGCGCTCGCAAGCGCCGCGGCGAAGACGCCCCCGTACGCGCCATCCGCGTAATTGGTGATATGGGAGGCCATGTCGGCGTATTCTCGCGCCGTGTCGATCATCCCGGGGCACACGACGCCCCAGACGTCGTTATCTATCTGCGCGTCTATGCTCCACGACCACTCGTTGAACACCGGATGGCCGGTCTTCGGCGGACCAAGTCCCGCGGCGAGATTCATGTACGCCCGCAGGTTCGCCAGCCAGAGGCGGCGCGGCTCGAGCCGCCGGAGGAACTCCTCCGCCATCTGTCCCTGGGTCAACGACGGGCCCCGGCGGTCAAGGGCGAGGAGGTACGTCATGCCGACGTAGAGGTCGTCGTTGTCGCCGAAGTAACCGGCCTGGGGGGAATCGAAGACATAGCCCGTCACCTCGCGCGGCGGCCACGGCATCGAGAACTCATAGGGCCCGCCGAGCGTCACCCCGACGATCTTCCCCATCCACCAGCCGCGCACCTTGTCGAGGTAGTGCGATCTCGCGATCGCGAGCGTGGGCTGGGACGCGCAGCCGGCCGGCGGTGGGGTGGAGAGTAAGGCGACGGGACAGACGGCCACGACGGCGATGCGGCGCAGCGAACGGGCTGTATTTCTCACGCCGCAAGTATATCACCGTGCGACCCGCCCCCGCAAACCGCGTTCGCCGGCGACGACGGATCTGCTATACTACGCGCGTGCGGTAAAGGAGGTGCGCCATGCCGCGCCGGCTCACTGAGCGGCGGGCGACTGCGATCATTCTCGCGATCCTCTTCATCGCCGTCGCCCATATCGATTTCGTCAACCTCATCCGGAGGCACAACCTGGAGTGCGTCATCCCGTTCCCGCAGTGCTCGGACGAGGCGTTTTACTACGCATTCGCGCACTCTCTCGCCTTCGACGGGGATGCCGATCTCACGAACGAGTTCCGCTTCATCGCCTTCGGCCCCATAGGGATCGATATTAACGGGCTCTTCTACGGTGACTACTTCGAGGGTCCCAAGCCGATGATCTCCAAGGTCGGCTTCGGCACCGCGCTCCTGACCCTGCCGTTTATCCTCGCCGCCAGGGCCGCGGTGGCGCTCTACCATGCGTGCGGAGGCCCGGCGGTGCATCGGTTTGCCGCGGTCTATCTCTGGACATACAAACTCGGGATGCTCTTCTGGTCGTTCATCGGCATCGCCGCCGCGTACGCGCTCCTACGGAGACTCGGCCGGAGCATGTGGATCGCCGCCGGGGCGGTCGTGGCTGCCGTGCTCGGCCTCTCTATCGGCTTCTATATCGTCTTCCAGAATCTATGGTCCCACATCATCTCGTTCGGGTGGGTGACGCTGTTCCTCCTCTGCTGCGCGCGGTGGCATGAAAACATGCGCGAGACGCCCGGCCGCCCCCTCCACCTTCTTCTTCCCCTCATGGTCGGTCTTGCAGGGGGGCTCTGCTGCTCGATCAGGTTCAATAATCTGCTTATCCTGCCGGTCCCCCTCATCGTATGCGTCCACGAGGGGCTGCGCCGCGTTCGCGGCGATTCCCCGGCGCGGCGCGGCTTGCGTCTTCCCGTCCTCCTCTCTTTCGGCGCCATCGGCGCCGGCCTCTTCATCGGTTTTCTTCCCCAGATGCTTGTCTGGCGCTCCATGTACGGGGAGTGGATTGTGAACACCTACGGGCGATTCGGGGAGCACCTCCAACTATGGCCGAGATACCTCCTCGGGATACTCTTCAGCCCGCGGTGCGGCCTCTTCCTCTGGACACCGCTCGCCGCGCTTGGGACGGCCGGGATAGCGGCGGGCATCCGGCGCGAGGGTCGGCAGAGCCCGTGGCCGTGGATCTGCGCCTACATCCTGCTGGCGGACGTATGGTTCTCGGGCTGTTTTCCCGGATGGCATATGGGCAACTCCTTCGGCGCGCGCTATCAGTCCGATTACACCTTCGTCTTCGCCTACGGACTTTCGGTCGTCTTCGCCGGCGCGCGGGGCAGGCGGTGCGTGTCGCTCGTCCTGAAGGTAACGGTCGTCGTCCTCGTGCTGTGGAACTTCTACCTCATGGAAGCGTTCCGCGCCTCTGTGATCGGCAGCATGGATGTACAACTGGCGCCACGACCGTTCTGTATCCGCACGCTCGTTGCGGAGAGGCGCACGATACTGCAACAGCTCAACACGGATCTCTCGCGTCTCTTCGACGCCGGCCTCTACACCGACTACCGGAGGCGCTACCCGCTCATGACGCCGGCGGACCTCGGCCTCCCCTCCCCCGAGGAGCGCCAGCGCGACTTCGACGGGAACAATCAGATGGGGGAGCTCGCGCGCTGGCGGCGGATCTGCATCGAGCACTCCGAGAGGATCATCTATCCGGGAGGACGGAAACGGCCCCTCCCTCGCGGAGGGGAGGCGTCGCCTGCCCCGCCTCCCTCGTGAGCCGGAGCCGCTCGACTGCGGGAAAACCGCCGTCCCCGCGGAGCTCGAGCTCGCGTTCCCCGGCCCGAGTCTCGAACGACCCGATCCGCTCCCAACCGCCCTCCCGCACGGGCGGCCGTCCACCGCCCACGGGCCTTCCGTCGAGGAAGGCGCGCGGCGGGGAGGCGCCTGCGTCCATGAGCGTGACGCAGAGCCCGTAAGCCCCCCCCCGCTCGAAGAGGAGTCGGTAGCGGGCGTAGTACGGCTCGGACGAACTCCGGCGGACAGGCGGCACGAGAGGGAAGTCGAGGTCGTACGGGAAGAGGACATCGTAGTCGCCGATCGTCTGGGTGCGCAGGAGGCGCGCGTCCACGCCTATCCACGGGTAGGCGATGTAGGCGTCGGTGCTCGCCACGTGCGTCGCGGGGATGACGGCGTCGTCGTTCACGGGGAAGGGGGGCTTCCGCATCAGGAACGCGCTGACCCCCTCGGGGGACAGCAGGGCGCGATCGAGGAGCTCGTACCCCCTGTATTCCTCGATGAGGCGCGCGAGGTTCTCATGCCCTTTCAGGAACCGCGCGGCGAGCGCCGCGCCGCGCCCCCTGCCGAAGTACTCCTCGAGGCCGTGGAAATCCGGCGCGTCCTTCGCCCCCTTCTCCAGGACGATGAGGCAGCCGAAGCTGTCCATGCATTCCAGGAACGACTCGGACGCGAAGTGACTCCGATACACGTACACGCACGGATTCACGGATTCCATAAGATACTCGAGCGAGTCCACGAATAGATAGTCCTTCGCGGAGTAGTCGAACTCGCATATCCCTATCCGCACGTACCGGTTTCCCGCCTCGCGGCGGCCGATCTCCTCGATAAACCTGCGCGCGACGCGCTCCAGGTTGTTCGGGAACGCCGGGTGCGCCCACACCGGGTAGCCGTCGTCCCGAAGGGCGTCGCCCGCATACAACCGGCAGCCGCGGTATGGGGCGGGGCCGACGCCGAACGAGAGCTGCGCGAAATGCACGAGGCCCCACCCGGCG
Organism: uncultured bacterium; assembly: GCA_937858775.1. Taxonomy (GTDB): domain Bacteria; phylum Auribacterota; class Tritonobacteria; order UBA1439; family UBA1439; genus UBA1439. The sequence continues at coordinate 3,662 of CALLYX010000395.1, forward strand.
GCTGCGGCGCACAGGGAATATTTCGCCTTGCCCGGCCCGAGCGACGCAAGCCCAGCCCCGATGACGCACGCGACGGCGGGGAGCGCCGGGAGATAGAAGACGGAGTATTTCGCCTCGACGAGCGTAAAGAGGACGTACGGGGCGAGGGCCCAGAGGAGCACGATCGACTTCTCCCTGAAACGGGAGCGAAGAAACGCCGGGAGGAGCAGCGCCCCGAGAATGCAGAACGGGGGGGAGAGATACACGGTCGCCGCCGCTGCGTAGTACGCGAGGCAGCGGGCGCTCGCCAGGGGGATGGCGACGTGGTGGGGGTCTATCCCCTCGTTCGCCTCCGCGTGCCGGATGAAGACCGTCACGATGTTGCCGATATTCCCCCACCAGAACGGCGCGGAGAGGAGCATCGCCGCCCCGGCCGCTATGGCGGCGTTCAGGAATACGCCTCCCGCGGTCGCCTCGCGCTTGAACAGCCGCCGCGCCGCACGCCCGACCGCAAGGAGGAGCGGGCCGAAGACGAAGATGAGGATCTGCATCTTGACGAGGATCCCCGCTCCGATCGCGCAGCCGAACGCGAGGGACGGTCCCCTCCGGGAGAAGCCGTCCGCCCTGATCAGCCAGTAGACGCTCGCCGCGACCGCGGCCGTCAGCGGGAAATCCAGGCCGTAGTTCCTGGAGAGGCCATATATCCCCGGACAGAGCGATGTGACGAGGGCCGAGAGGAAGCCCGCTCGAGGCCCCATGGACCGCTCGCCGATGAAGTAGACGGAGAGAAGGAGGACCGACAGCCAGATGACGTTCGAGAAGATGATGACACGGGGCGTCAGGCCCGCCAGGGCGGCCGCCGGCGCGGTCGCAAGATAGGCGAGGCGGGGCCAGATCCATATATGTTCGACCGGGAGGCTCCTCTGGTGGAAGAGCGACGCCAGCACCGCGAGGCGTTCCCACGGCGGGGCGCCCCCGCGCAGCACGTCCCTCGACTGGAGAAGGTACTTCGTGCACACCTTCAGGTGCGCCGCGACGTCCTTCTGCTGGAGGTACAGATCGCCGCCGAGGTAGCGCCAGTTGCACAGGGCGTGGAAGAGCACCAGCCCCGCAACGAGGAGGAGGTGCGTTCGCCTTTGCTTGCGCGCGCCCGCGCGGATTGTCCCATTCCCCGACCGAGTTCCTCGAGATGCGCATCCGTCTTCTCTCATGCGCCCCCCTCCTCAGCCGGGGTTCACGTTCAGCACCCCGTCCGCGCAGACGATCATCGAACCCTCCACGAAGTCGGCGCCGCCGAGCCGGCCGAGGACGGCGACATGGTCGCCCTCCCTGAGACGCTCGATCACGGCCGCCGGGGCGACGACGTTCGCCACCCCCGACCCGATGGAGGCCGGGTCCCGGTAGGAATCCACGATCAGCCTGAAGAAGCCCGGATTCCTCATTCCGGGCGTGAACCGCTCCTGCGCCCGCCGGAGATGGTACTCGCCGTGGAAATCGGCCCGGGAGGGGGGATTGATCCACGTGGCCTCCCCCCTCCACAGGACCGTCCTGCCGAGCATCTCGCCGAGGTCCCCGGAGCCCTCCGCCTGTCGTTTCAAGACCGCCCGGTACGGGGGGGCGCCGCGCGCCTCGGCCGAACCCCTTCCCATCCGCGACAGAACGTCGGCATCCGTGACCCGCACGGCGCACTGAGCGGCGAGCTCCGCCCTGAACGACCGGATATGGCAGGCGCATAACGCCGCGGCGCCCAGCGCGACGACCGCCACGGCGAAGCCCCATGCCGCCCGGGGGAGCGGGGATCGTGACGGGCGCAGGGGCCCTGAGTCGCCGGCGGCGCGGGAAGGCGCGAATGTTCGGAGCAAAGCGCCGAGGAAACGCAGGGGCGGCGTGAGGGCGCATGCGATCCCCGTCCCGGCTGCGACGATGACGAGGTACTCGAGCGGAAAACGGAAGCGCTGGATCGTGACGGAGAATATGTTGGTGAAGGCGTAACCGATGGCGATCGTCGGGAACAGCGCGTATCCGCGCAGCCGCACATTCGGGCGGCGCGCCGGATGCAGGGCGCGGAGCAGCGCGCAGGCGGGGAGGCTCAACGCCGCGAGGTAGAAGACCCCCTCGAACGACAGCAGGGGGAGATGGACGCCGAGCAGGCGGAGTTCCCGCCTGAACGGGAGTTGCTCGATGATCTCCTCGTCGCCGAGATAGACGGATGGATCGAGCATCCGTTTCTTCCAGCGGATGACCCCGTACGGATTCCTCCCCGTATCGGGGAGGATCGTGCCCTGCCCGTCGAGCATCCCGGAACCGAGCCACGCGCGGTATACCCGCCTCATGCCGAGGGCGATACAGCGGCGCGGATTCTCCCGCATGAAGCGCTTCGCCTCCGCGCCTACGGCCGCTGCGTACTCCGCCTCCGGCAGATGCCGGTGTTTGAACCGGAGATGCATGAGCAGCGCCCATTCGTGCTCCAGGTCCCTCCCCGGCTCCGGCCCCAATTGCGTGAAGTCCCCCGCAGCGGGGTTGTGCGCCAGCCAAGTGCTATATACCCCGCGAAGCGACGAGAAGGTCGCCGGGGTCACCGGCATGTCCAGCGCCGCGCGGCAGTAGATGGCCCATGGCGCGAGCGCGAGCGCGATGCCGGCCAGGAAAGAGGACGCCCGCACACACCGCCGGCCCCGCGACGCGGCGATCCACGCGAGCATGAAGGGGACCACGCCGAGCCACACCGGCCTCGTAAGGATCAGGAGGCCGGACACCACGCCCGCACCGGCGCAGCCCCACGGCACCTTCCCGCGCAGGACGAGGACCAGAATGGCGAGCAGCATGAGGAAGCAGAAGAGGTTTTCCGAGAAGATACGCGCGGCAAAGAAGGCAGCCGGGCGGTAGAAGACGGCGAGGGCAAGGGCGATGAGCGCCGCCTTTCTTCCCGCCAGGGCGCGCGCGATCAGGGCCGCCATGACGGCGCTCGCGGCCGAGAGGAGCGTGTCCGCCATCCTCAGGGAGAAGAAGCTCATGCCGGCCAGGCAATAGACGGCGGCTATGTAGAGGGGATAGCCGGGCGGGCGGAGAAGGCGGTAGAGGAAGCCGCCGTCGGAGAACGTGCAGAGCCCTCTCCCCCGGCAGAGATTCTTGGCGAGCCAGTGGTACTCCATCCCGTCGTAGTTGCCGCAGGAGAGGTCCATCCCCCAGAGGTCGTCGGTAAAGGAGATCCGCACGGCGAGCGCCAGGACGAAGCCCAGGACGATGCAAGCGAGATATGCCTTCTGGCGGAACGACATCGCGACCCCCCGGCGGAATACCGCCGACATGGCGCCGCCCTTCAGCCGTTCGGTCCCTTTACGGCCGCATCGGTCGCGGTTTGAAACACAACCGCCGTCCTCCCTCCCCGTGCCTGCCCCACGGCTTGGAGGAATCCTTCTCCGTTCAGCGCGGCGAATGCGATGACGATCCGGGGAAAAGGGCGAGCCGTGGAGCCGGCGAAGGGCCGTCGGATTCGGGGCCGGGCGCGCGGAAACCGGATCCGGCATACCCCCCCTCATTCGCCGGTTCTGATTTCTTCACACGATCCCGTGGGCGGCCGCCCCCGGCGGCGGGCCTAATAGAGCAGGAATCCCTGTCCGTTCAAGTCCATGCCGTGTCTCATGCCCGGCTCGGGCGGCAGATAGCCCCGGACGCAGGCGCTCATCACCTGCCCCCAGTTGCGGAATTGCGGGTTGCCCTCCGTCTCGTCGGCAAAATCTGGCGAGAAGCATAGCGCGACCTTCCCGCCGAACATCCGGGAGATGCGGACGAAATCCTCAACCGTGTCCGGCAGTTCGATCGACCTCCTGCCGCAGAACCAGCTCATGGAGAACCCGTCGTCGGTCACGACCACGCGGTCTTGCGGGAGCTTCGACAAGATGCCGGCGATGGGCGTGGGCATATTTATGACGGAGACGCCCGACCGGCTCATGCTCGATGCGTTCAGCAGGATGAGCGTCCCGGCGACGGCGCAGATCGACCGGACGGAATTCATGGCGCACGCGGCGCATAGATGGAAGACATAGCCGGCCACGGCGAGCAGGATGAACGGCAGGAACGGCAGGAAGGCGTAATCCCAATCCTGCATCCCGCTGGCTACGAAGACGACGACCGCGGCGGCCGTGAGATACGCCAGGTTCCGAGCCGTCCGGAAGCGCGCATCCTCCGCTTTCCAGAAGATCGCCGGCACGAAAAGCAGCACGACGATGTTCCCGTACATCGTGAGCAACCGGGGCAGATTCGCGTTCATCGTCCTGAACCGGTGCGACAGGAATAGCCATCCCCCGGGGAGAGGCCCGGGGGAGATCGCGCGCAGGTAGGCCTCCTTGTACGGCCGCAGGCAGAAAAAAGGATTGCCGGCCGCCGAAATATTTCGCGCCCACCACGGGGCCGCCACGAGGAAGAACCCGCACAGGAGGGCGGGGAGCGCCTTCTTCAGGTCCCCGCGGTTCAGAACCGCGCTGAAGACGGCCAGCGGAATGATGAGGGACCAGAATGAATATTGGGTGAGATAGCAGAGCGCCGCCAGCCCCCCCGCGAGGGCGTTTGCCCAGTGGGCGTCCATCCGGTATCTGAAGACGACGTACAGGATGCAGATGAACAAGAAGGCGAGAAGCACGGAGTTGCTTCCCTCGATCACCGCGGCAAGCATGGCCGGGTTCGTCGCGCACATTATCGCGGCCAGCATCGCCGCGCCCCGACCGAACGTCTCGCGGGCCATGAGGAACACCGCCACGGAGGTCCCGATCAGGAGAAGGGTGTTGCACACCCAGATCGAGACTGATCCCGTCCCCAAGATCCGGAAGAAGACCCCCAGCGCCATGCTGAAGAGGGGCGGGGTGGAGAGGTCGGGGAAATACCGAATATCCTTCACAAAATTGAGCTCATACGGATAGATCCTCGGGGTCGAGAACCCCTCCCCCCTGCACAGGCGGCTCGCGGTCAGGGCGAAATACACCCCGTCGCCGGATACCGCGCGCGCCCCAAGGCGCGGGCCCAGCGCTACGACCGTCACCGCCGCCGACGCGGCGCAAAGCGCGGCCACGATAAGGACCAGAAGGATCGTCCCGCTCGCCCCGCCGAAAATCCCGGCCGCATCAGCCCTCGTCTGTTTCATCGCCCAGCGTGTCTCCGCCCATCTTCGCCGCGCCATCGTAGCGCATTGCGCCCGCGCGGTCAAGGAATGTCGGGGGCGGGCCGCGCGTCCCCCCGCCCGGCGGCGAACTCGACCGCCTCGAGCAGGGCGCCCCCCATCACCCTGTGGCAATATCTCTCCTCCGCCCGCCGCCGCGCGAGCGCGCCCATCTCCCGCCTGAGCGGCGGGCTGCCGGCCAGATCGGCCAGCCTCCGGGCGAACTCCCCCCGGCTCGACGCGAGGAACCCCTCCCTGCCGTCTTCGACTATGGACTCGGCCTCCCCGTACCGGCTCGCGACGGCGGGGATCTCCATCGCCATGTATTCGAAGAGCTTCGTCGGGCTTTTACAGCGCATCCATTCCGAGTTCGCGGCATCCGGGATGAGGGGGAGGAGCCCGATCTGCGCCCCGGAGAGGAACTCGGGCATGCGGTCCGGCGGTATCCAGCCGGCGAAGTCGACGCCGCCGCCGCCGCGTTCGCGGGCATACTCCTCGACCCTTCCCATCCACGCGCCGTCCCCCGCTACGACCAGCCTCAGCGCGGGCCGGACGCGACGCGCGTCGACGACGCAGTCTATGCAGAAACGGAGGTTGTTGTAGATCACCTCCCCCCACACCTTGCCGCACCAGACGGCCGTGACTGGCCCCTCCGCGTGGGGGCGACTCCTCCTGAACCTCTCCGTGTCGACGCCGGTCGGGACAAGGAACGTCGCAGGATTGTATCGGAGCATGAGCTCCCGCAGGGGCGCGCTGGAGGCGACCACCGCGTGCGCCCGCCGCGCGACCGCCGCCGTGATCGGCACCGCCCCTACTGCGCCGAAGAAGAGGCGGTTCAAACCATCGCTCCCGAAAAAGGGAGAGCGGTCGAGGTCCCAGTCGTCGTAGTCGAGGATGAGGCGGTTGAGCCCGAGGCGCCGGAGAAGGAACGGCGCGGCCGCGTGCCAGTGCGCCTTCTGGACGTAGAGTATCGAACCCCTCTCGCGGAGCAGCCGGGCGGCGGCGCGGATGGTCTGAGCGAGCTTCTCGCCCTCCCGCAGGCGTAGCATGCCGTCGTCCGCCACGCGCGGGGAAAACGCCTCCTTGAAGGACAGCACATCGGTCTTGACGCCGCGCTCCCTGAGGAGCCCGGCAAAATGGTGGCAACGCACCCGCACGTACGGGTGATCGTAGCCGCTCAGACCGATGAAAACGACCCTCATCCCGCCCCCCCGGTTCAGCCGCGGCGGCGGAACGCGGCGAGGGCGCCGCGCACGCGGCCGAGGACGCCCTTCCTCACGGCCCCAGAACGGTACTTGGCGAGCGCCCCGTGGACCTTCACGTTCAGCCACCAGTCGTCGCAGAACTTCCAGCACCGGATCTTCGCGAAATACGGATCGTACTTGGATAGGGTGAGCGCCTTCCTTCGGAAATCGTCGTAGGCCGGGGAAAACCATATGTCGCGGAAACGCCGCGAGAGGACGGATCCCAGGGGCATCCTGTCCGCCTTGCAGCACGGGACGACATCACCGTTCGCGAGGACGCGGCATTCGTACCACCCCATGTAGCACGGCATCGTGTCGATCACGTCCGAGTGGAATATCCCCTCCGCCGCCTTGCTGTTCGAGAGCTTGCTCATCAGCAGGCTGAAATCGAGCACCCACTCCTGCCCGGGCCTCAGGAGGCCGCTGTATCTCCCGGCGCACTCCCCGAGCGTCTTTACGAGGTAGTCGATATCCGCCCTGTCCAGGAGAAGCCGCCTGAGGCGCGGCGTCTCCACGTCCGTCGGCTGGAACCAGATCTGCCCCGCCCCGAGCTCGACCGCGAGGCGGACCATCGCCTCGACCCCGCGGACGTTTCGGGAGCAGAGAACATGGGTGAGGATGAGCTGCGGCCCCTTCCCGGGGGGAAGGGGCGCCCCGAGGCCCCGGAGCAGGGCCGCCACCCTGCCGAATGTCCCCGCCGGCGCGCCCGGGTGCATCACGGCGTACGTCTCCTCGTCCCCCGCCCACAGGCTCACCGCCAGCCTCGCGAGGCCGGTGTCCGCGAGGGAGCGCACCGTGTCCTCGCGGGCGAGGACGAGGTTCGTGATGAGGGTGGTCTCGATTCCCCGGTCCGCGGCGGCGCGCAGCAGTTCGTTCAGGCGCGGGTAGCAGAGCGGATCCCCCCCGCCGCTGAAGATGATCCTCCGCACCCCCATATCCGCGGCGTCCGAGACGATCCCGAGGGCGGTGTCGTGCGGGAGCCGATGGACGGAGGACCAGTGAGGCGGGATATCATCCGGGGCGAGCAGCGGCGAACGGTGCCAGCAACAGAGGCAGTTCAGCGTGCAGGCGTTCGTGAGGTCTATGTGGAGCTGTTCCGGCCCGCAGGCGGCGCGAACCCCGCCGGCGGCTCCCGCGAGTCTCAGTTCGTCGTGGCGGTTCATTTGCGGGGGGCTGGTCCCGCGAAGGGGATCAGATCCAATCGTCGTCCGAATAGGAGATCACGCTCAGCGAGTGCCTAGGCAGGGAGTAGTACAGCATCCCGTCGTCGCGCCGGATATCCGCCGTACGGATCGTGTACTGGCCCAGGCCCGCCTGGCGGGAGCCGAGGAGCCTGCTGCCGCAATCGGGCGTTTCGCCGCTGAGGGTCCTCACCGTGCAATATCGCGCGTTGAAGCCTTTCAGGTCCAGCCGCATCTGGAGGGGGGTGTCGACGCTCCGGTTGATCACGGACAGGGCGAGCCTCCCCCCGGTCTCGTCCCTTACGCACACCGCGTCGCAGCACGGCGTCTCCGCCCGCGCCGGCACGAAGCCGACCGCCGGGTGGGACGTCGCCGCGCCCGAGCATTCGGCGTGGAGCAGGATCTTCCCCGCGAAGCGGTTGAGCATCGAGTGCACATGGTACTGTGGGAGGCGCACAAGCTCCCACCCCGCCCCGCGGTTCAACACGGCGGACAGGATGTCGCTGAAGAGCCCCATCCGGGCCGCGAGAAAGACCTCGGGCCTCCGCATGCACGCGTGGAGCACTCCCGCCTCGTAGAGGGCGGCGGCGAGGGTCTGGTTCCTTCCCCACTCCGTCGAGTCGGAGGAACGGTCATGGACCTTGCGGGCGCCGTGCACCACCGCCGGGACAGGGGTGAAGAAGCAGCCGTACTCGCTCAGCGCGATCGGTACGCCGTCCCCATCCACGGCCGTCCCGGCCTGCGCCGCCAACGCGGCCAGGCCCTCTTCGACGAACGCCGGGGCGGCGATCAGCGCGCCGTAGCTGTCGGGCTCGTTGGGCGTCCGGTAGTCGGGGGTGATGTTGAGGATGGGGAGGGAGGCGTTGTGGAGGGAGAGGTAGTCGAACAGTTCCCGGGGGATCGAGAGGACGGCCTCGTTCCAGCCCGGGTCGCGGTAGCGCCGGAAGGCTCCGTTTTCAAGACAGCATTGCGCCCCTATCCTCGCGCCCGGGTCCGCCGCCCTCACTGCGCGCGCGAACACCGCGAAGGCGCGGGCGTATCGTTCGCCGGTCCACGGGAAATCGACGCCGAGATGGTGGAAATCGTCGTAGTAGAGCTCGTGCCCGATCTCCACGTGCAGGGGGCCGCCGTAGCGCTCGCGCACCCACGAGACCCACCCCGCCGCCTCCTCCGGGGTTCCGCTCCCCGCGTTGAGCGTGATCATCGGCGCCGCCCCCAGGGCGCCGCACAGCTCGAGGAGCTCAGCCGGCCCGAAGCCGACCGCGATCTTCGGCTTGGCCGGCTGCGCCCCGCACACCTGCGGGAGGCGCTCCGCGCCGACCGTTTCGCGCCAGCGGAAGTAGTCGGCGTTGTACATCCCGGGATACCGGAAGAGACGGAAGCCGAGGGGTTCGAGGGCGGCGAGAACGCCCTCGTTCATCCTCCGCCCGGCGCTGTCGTACAGCCAGGAACCGTCGCTGAAGGCGTCGGCGTTGCTGCCGAAGATCGTCTCGGGAATACGGCGCACCGCCCTCCCCGCGTCCACGGCCACCGCCGCGGTCCCGGCCCCGCGCGGAGGCGCCTTCATCGATGGGCCGAGCCGGAACTTCTCCCGGTAGCGCTCCTTGTACCCCTCGATCACCTCCCCCGGCTCGCCCATCGCCTCGATCCTGCCGTGCTCGAACCAGATGACCCGGCTGCACAGCTCCGCTATCTTCTCGAGGTCGTGCGAGACGAGGACGATCGTCTTCCCCTCGTCCTCGTAGAAGCGTTTCATCGCCCGGAAGCACTTCGTCTGGAAGGACAAGTCGCCCACGGCGAGGATCTCGTCGATCAACAGCACGTCGAAGGAGGTCATGACGGCGATGGCGAAGCCGAGGCGCATATTCATCCCGGAGGAGTAGGTGGAAAGCTTCGCGTTCATGAACTTCCCCAGGTCGGCGAAATCAACGATATCGCGGTAGATCTTGTCGATCTGCGACTTGGAGAGCCCCAGGATGGCCCCGTTGAGGAAGACGTTCTCCTGACCCGTCAGTTCGAAGTTGAACCCTGCGCCGAGGGAGAGGAGGGACGAGACGCGCCCGTTGACCGAAACGGCCCCCTCCGTCGGGGCGGTGACCCCGGCGAGGACGCTCAGTATCGTGCTCTTCCCCGAGCCGTTTGGGCCGATGATGCCGACGCATTCGCCCTTGTCCACCGTGAAGGAGACGTCGTCGAGGGCCCAGAACTCCTGCGCCTTCCCCTGGGCGACGAGGAACGGGAGGATGTTCTTGATCAGGGCCGGCTTCTCGAAGTAGACCCGGTAGCGCTTCTTCAGATTGGCGACATCGATGGCGTGGTGCATGGCTAGATGAGGTCCACCAGGTCGCGGTCCTGCTTAAGGAAGTAGTGATACGCGAGGAGGAAGAGACCGACGCTGAACGCGCCGCACTGCGCGACCATCAGGAACGGCGGGTAGTAGTCGGATATGTTGACCACCATCTCCGGGATCGACGATGGGAGGAGGACGCTCCTGTACATGGCGAACAGGTCGTAGATCGGATTGAGCATGAAGACCGTGACGAGCCACGGGAGGCCCTTCGCGGCGGCCCCGGGGGCGAAGGTGTCCACGTCGTAGAAGGCCCCGGAGAAGTAGAAGATGATGAGAAGGAGGATCTCGACGATATACTTCACGTCCCTATAGAGCACCTGCAGGCAGGAGGTGAGCAGCACGAAGCCCGAGGCCATGAGGAGCGTAATGAGGGCGAGCCCGGGCAGGAACACGATCCTGAGCGGCACGAACGGGTAGCCGACCTTGAAGAGGGTGTAAAACGCGATCAACAGGATCAGCACCGCGAGCGAGAGGAGGAAGTTGACGAAGTTCGAGAGGACGATCGAGAGCGGTATGATCTCCCTCGGGATATAGACCTTCTTGAGGACGCCGGCGTTGTCGATGATGGAGGTCGTGGACCCGGCGATGCTCATGTTGATGAACTGCCACACGAAGAGGGCCGTGACGATGGAGAGGGGGGGGATCGGGCGCCGGAAGAGAACGCCGAAGAGGAGCCAGAAGACCAGCGCCATGCAGAGCGGCACGAAAAACGCCCAGAGAAAACCGAGGAAGGCGTACTTGTACTGCACCTTGAGGTTCTTCAAGGCCAGGTGAAAGAGAAGCTCCCGGTAATCGGTGCACAGGAGCCGGATACGGGAAAAAACCTTCATAATGCCATCCCCGTTTCGAAACGCGCGGCGCGTTGCGCCCGGCCCCGCCCCGCGTCCGCCGGTTTCTCCAGCACGCAATACCCTATCGCCCCGGGCTTCTCGCTCAGGCGGTCGGGATCGTCGAATTTCTTGCAGAGGAGGACGGACAGGATCGGCTGAAGCCAGTACAGGTACTCCACGAACCGCCTCCGGTCGAAGAACGCCCTGATGACGAAGGTGCCGTCCCCGTAGTAGCCGCGCTCGACGAGGTCCAGGCCGGAGGGGCGCACCAGGCACTCCATCATCGTGCGTTCGTTGTAGAAACGGGTGTAACCGGGATGGTGTCCCTTCTTCAGTACGGTGAAATCCTCCTGGAGACGGCGCGACGGATCCCTGCGGACCTCCTCCCGTATCGACCGGATGTCGTCCATACTGAAGCCCAGATAGCCGGGAAACTGGTAGACGAGCTCGTGGGCGTCGCGCGCCACGTCGAATGTGAGCACGACCCTTCCGCCGGGTTTCAGGATGCGCGCCGCCTCCCTCATCGCGCGCGAGTCGTCGCCGAAATGGATATGCTCGACCATGGAGAGCATGATGATTCGGTCGAAATGGCAGTCGGGATAGTCAGTACCCCTTATATCCTCCACATCGACCGTCAGTCTCGCCAGGTCCTCCTCCTTGATTGTCTTGTTGCCGCGGCAGATCGCGCCCTGCACCATCACATAATCGTCCATGTCGCTGGCGTGGACAAACGCCCCCGTGGACAGCAGGTAGCTGGGGAGGATCGAGGCGCCGCTGCCCACGTCCAGAACGCGCATCCCCCTCCCGGGGGCGGACTTGTCTACGGCGATGGCGTATTCTACATTCCTCACGTAGGCGATGTCGTGAAAATGCTCCGGGCCGAAGGCGGCGTTGAAACGCATCAGCCGCGCGAGCGTCCGCACCCAGCCGGCCGCCGCAGGCGTCGAGGCCAGGAGTTCGACGACATGGAGCGCAACCAGGTAGCCCTGGTACCGGTAGGTGTTTTTCAAACGCCCCATCGTTCGTTCCTGTCCGCCCATTGAACGGCCCCGCCGGCGGACCTTTTCGCCCCCATCCCCCCGCGATCCGGCATGGGGACGGACGGCGCATATTCTACCCGCTCCCCCCCCGAAGATAAACAACTAACTGGCCGATCCCGCCCTCGGCACGACGCCGGACGGCGCTTAAATGGTATGGCGGGGAGAAGCCGTTTTGCTAGAATAACCCGCGAAGGGGGAACAGCAATGCGAACGATCGGACGGTATCTTCGTGCGGCGCCGCTCGCCCTTTTGTGCGCGTCGCTCGCCTCCTGCACGCGGGATGACCGCGCCCGGATGCACTGCCAGCACGGCGCGGAATTCCTGAGCGTCGGCAAGTTTGAAGAAGCGGTCACGAGCTTCAGGCAGGCGCTTCGCCTGGGACTCGACACCGCCGACCTCCACCACAGCATGGGATGGGCGTACATCGGCTGCAATCGGCCGCAGGCGGCGGCCGAGTCGTTCATGGACGCGATCCGCCTCAGCCCGGATTATCCCGAGGCCCACTATGGCCTCGGCCTCTCCCTTTTCAAGCTGGGCCGGTACGCCGAGGCGGAGAAGGCCTACAGCCGTGCGATCGGCCTCAACCCCGGCTACGCGGACGCGTACGTGGGGATCGCGGCGTGCTACGAGAACATGAAGCAGCACGACAACGCGATGAGGGCGTGCGGGGAGGCGATCCGGCTCAACCCCGTCCTCCCGGGCGCGTACGTATGCCTCGGCTGGCTTTACAGGAACGAGGGCCGCATCCCGGACGCCCTGGAGGCGTTGAAAAAGGCGGTCGAGTTCGCCCCGGGGGACGCGGACAGCCGCTTCCGGCTCGGGGAGATCTACTGCATCCTCAATGACACCAACGCCGCCCTTGCCGAGTATTCGATCTTGAAGACCATGGACAAGGCGAAGGCGAAGGAGCTCTTCGACCTGATCTATCCGCAGGGTCGGTGACCGGCTCGGGCCGCCCCGCCTTCACCCCCGCAGGAAGCGCCTCACGATCCCCGCCGCCCCCGAGATCACCCGGCGCGCCGCGGGGCGGCGCATCTCCTCCCCCATGGGCTTCAGCGACCCCGATACCTGCCCCATCGACGCGACGGTGACCGCCGGACGCCCCGCCGATCGGTCGGACGCGGAGGCGATGACGCCGGTCTGCCCCAGGACGAGCGCGGTGAACGCGGCGAACCGCACCGCCTGACGCCGGTCTACGCCCGTCGCGCGATGGATCCGCCCCGCGATCTCCCGCAAGGTCCTCTTCCCGTTCGCCGACCCCCAGAAGACGGCGAGGCCGTCCCGGTAACGCGCGAGGAGCCGGCGCTGGGCGTCGAGCGGGACAGCCGCGTTGAAATCCGTCCAGAATGAATAGACGAGCGCCGTGCTGCAGAGACGGTACTGGTACAGGTCGAGCGCCCCGATTTTTCTTACCGGCGCGTCGTCGAGGAGGGAGTCCGGCACGAAATTGATCCTGTGGTGGTGGTAATCCTCGAGTCCCTCGGCGAGCACCATCCCCAGCCCCGGGGCCTCTTCGTGCAGGCGGGTCCCCATGTGCGGGGTCGAGAACTGCCCGGTGTAGAGCGGGAACGGCATCGGGTGGAAATACTCGTACCAGGGAAGCCCCGAGATCAGCTCGTCGATGAACCGCGCCTGGGCATAGTATCCGGATATGGTCTCTCCCGGATTGAACGCCATGTAGGTGAAAAGCGGGTACATCCCGTGCTCCTTGTGGAGGCGGGCCACCTCCCTGATCACCTGCAGGTCCTCGTCCTTGTCGATCTGCGCGAACGTCTCCGGATTCGCGCTCTCGATGCCCACCTCCAGGCCGATGCACCCCGCCTCCCGGAGAAGCGGCATCAGGTCGCCGTTCCTGGCGACATGCGACGCGCGGGTCAGGCCCGTCCAGCGTATCCTCATCCCCTCCGCGACGATGAGCCGGCAGAGCGTCTCGATGTAATCCCGGTTCAGCATCAGGTTGTCGTCCCAGAAGTGGAACTGCGCCAAGCCGAGCCGTTCGACGGAGGCCTTCAACTCCGCGAGGACGTTCCCCGGGCTCCGCCACCGCACGCGCCGCCCCCACATGAGCGGCGAGCCGCAATAGGTGCAGCCGTAGGGGCATCCCCTCGATCCGATGACCGGGAGCCGCCTGCCGCCGACGACGTGCAGCGGCGAGTCGTACGACTCCATCGGCAGGAGGTCCCACGCCGGGAACGGGACCGCGTCCAGGTCCGGAAGCAGCGGCCGCTGCGGATTCACGCGCGGCTCTGCGCCGTCCCGCCACGCGAGGCCCGCGATCTCCCCCGGCGCCTTTCCCTCCCCGGCGAGGAAGCGGAGGAGCTCGGCCAACGTCTCCTCCCCCTCGTGCGTCACGCAGTAATCCGCCGTCTCGAGGGCACGGCGCGGGAAGATGGTGGCATGGATGCCGCCGTGGATGACGATCGTCCGCGGAAGCCGCTCGCGGATCATCCGCGAAAGCGCCTCCGCCGCGGGGGCCTGGCATGTCCAGTATGTGATCCCGACCGCCGCCGGGCTCCCCTCGGCGGCCCGTTCGGCGACTTGGGAGAGGGAGAGGTTGAGACCCTGCCCGTCCACGATCCGCACGCGCGCGCCGGGAATACGATCCCGCACATAGGCGGCGAGGTACGCCAGGCCGAGGGGAAGCACCCGCTTGTGCCGCTCGTTGGCGGGGAGGGGGGGCTGGACGAGGACGAGGCCCCCGCGCGCCCCCGCCGCGGCGCGCCGCCGGAGAGATTCAGAGGGAGAGGCCGTCTTCATAAAAATTCCGCGACTCCTCCAGGCGGGCCGCCTGGAAGCCCCAGAACTGTTCCTCCACCCGCCTCCCCATGCGCCGGTAGAGCTCCACGAGGTTGCGGCACGCGGTGAGCAGCCTCTTGTCCTTCTCGGCCGCGCGCAGGAGGAGCATCTCCGCGTCCTGGTAGCTGCCCCTCGCCGCCAGGACCACGCCTTCGTCGTTGATCGGGACGGCCGATTCCGGCCGTATGGCCGCCGCGCGCCGGATCTCGGCGGCCGCCTCGTCGTAGCGTTTCTCCCGGTAGAGGAGCAGGGTGAGGAGAAGGCGGGCCTGGGAATGGGCCGGATGGATATCGAGGGCCCGTCTCAGTTCGTCGCCGGCCTCCCGGTCGTACATGATGCTGTAGTAGGCGTGCCCCCACCTGCTGTGGTAGTCGGCGCACTCCTGCGCCTCCTTTTCGCGGCCGCACAGCCGGCAGATCAGGCCCCGGAGGTGGTTCCACCGCTGATACGGGAGCGTCCCGCGGGGTATCGCCACCCGCCTGACGACGTCGAAACTCGAACTGTACGTGAAGCCGTCATTGTCCGCGCAGATCACGGATGACGGCCTGAGAACGGGGCACAGGATCCGTTTCCGTCGGCCCCCGTCGTAGCGGATATCGAGCGCGCTCTCCCCCTCTATCGCGTCCGGCCCCTTGAACACGATGCGCAGCGCCAGCGGCTTCTCGCCCTTGTACTCCTCCCCGGGAACGAAACCCTGCGCCCCGTCCGAGACGGTGAACTCCCCCAGGTTCGCCGATTCCATCCCCTTGAGCGAGAAGCGCCAGACGTGGGTCCCCGTTGCGCGCACGGCCCCCTCCGCCAGCCGCACCGACTCCAGCCTCCTGATCCGCAGCGGATCGAGGAGGGGGACCGGCGGTCTCCGCATCCCCTTCATAAGGGAGCGTATCTCGCCGAGCGCCTTCGCGCACTCCCCATTCCGGGCGAGGGCGAGCGCGCGCTCGCCGCGGTACCAGTCGTTCCCCGGGTCGAGCTCGGAGCATTTCCGGTACAATTCCGCTGCGACCGCGGGGTCCTTCTCGACGGACGCCCACTTGTCGTAGAGGGCGACGAGCCGCCCGCGCATGCCCGCCCCTCCCTCCGCGTAGCAATCCGCCGCCCTGGCGAAATCCCCGTCCGCCTCGTAGAGGCCGCCGAGGATCGACAGGCAGTCGGGCCCCCGCCGCCCCTTCGCGCAGAGGAGCTCGTAACGCTCGATCGCCTCCGCCCGCCTCCCGGCGGCGGCCAGCGCCCGCGCGAGCTTCCCGGCGAGCCCCGGCATGCCGGGGGCGGCCTTCTCCGCCTCCTCGTAAAAACGCAGCGCGGCCGCCTCATCCCCATCCCGCGCGGCCCTGTCGCCGCGGCCCGCCGCTATCTCCGCCCGCTCCGTTGACAGCGCGCGTCCCGGGTCCGTCAGCGCGGCGAGATCCAGGAGCGCCTCGGCGCCGTCGAGATCGCCGGCGGCGGCGGCCCCGCGCGCCTTCGAGGCCAGATCCGCCGCGAGCCCGGAGTCCGGCTCTCCGATCGCCGCGCCCGATCGCCGCGCCGCCTCAATCTCCCGCGCCCCCCTCGCCCTCTCCCCACGCCTGACGAGGGCCGCCCCGTAGCGATAGCGCAGCGCGCCGCTTCCCCCGTCCAGCAGGACGGCGCGGCGGTAGGCGTCCGCCGCCGCCGCGTGGTCGCCGGCCCGGGTCAGCTCCGCGCCGAGCTCCGCGTATGAGTCCCTGAGCGACGGGCCGATCCTCGCCCCCGGCCTTATCTTCGTCGCGAGGATAAACTCCGCGACCGCCTCCCTGAATCTGCCCTGCCTCTGGCGGAGCTTCCCGAGGGCGTAATGGGCTTCCGCGGAGTCCCGGTCGGCCTCGACCGCGTTCGTGCAAAGCCGCTCCGCCCCCGCGAGGTCCCCAGCCGCGGCCGCGGCCTTTCCCATCGCGAGGAGTATGGCGGAGCGGGCGGAACGCGCCCTCGCGTATCCCCCCTTCATCCCCTCCGCCTGCGCGAGGAGCCGCAGCGCTTCCTCGTGGCGGCCCTGCCGCTCGCGTATCGCCGCGAGGTTGAAGACGGCGAGCGGATACTCCGGCTTGAGCGCGATCGCCCGCTCGAGGCAGGCCTCCGAGGCGGCCTCGTCCCCGACGATGCCGTAGGCGACGCCGAGCGCCTGGTACCCCTCGGCGAAGTTCGGTTTCCGGGAGACGGCGTCAGCGAGGATCGGTATCGCCTCCGCGCCCCTCCCCTCGCGCATCATCCGCACGGCGGTCTCCTTGAGCGCTTCCGGGGACGCGGCCCGCTGGCGGCCTACGATCACGGCGGCGACGCTGAGGGCGAGGAGCGCCCCGACCAGCGCCATCAATCTGGTGTTCATGGTGTCCCGCGGGGCGAGGGGGGATGCGGCCGGGGCCGGCCCGCCGCGCGCCTACTTCCGGTAGATCTTTTTCTCGGCGAAGACCTGGACGCGGTGGTTGTGGGTGTCGCTCACGTAGACGCGCCCGTCGGCGATGAAGATGCCGATCGGGGTGTTGAAATCCCCGGGCTTGAATCCCTTCGCGGACCATATTGCCAGGAGCGTACCGTCGGGGCCGAAGATCTCCACCCGGTTGTTCCGGCTGTCCGTCAACCAGATCCTCCCCGCCGAATCGACGGCGGCGAACGGCTCGGTGTAATACTCCTCCCAGCCGAGCACGCTGAACTGCCCCAGGAGCGTACCGTTCGGGTCGAACCTCTGCACGCGCTTGTTCGCGGTGTCCGCGACGTAGACGACCTCCCCGCGCGCCTCGCGCTGTTTCTTCGGCTCGTCGGCCGGCTTGACGATCCCGTCGGGCGAGACGGCTATCCCGACCGGTTCCATGAACTCCCCCGGCCCCTCCCCCTTCTCCCCCCAGGTGAGGAGTGGCTTCCCGTCCCGGGTGAACTTCCGCACGCGGTGCCGGCCGGTGTCCGCCACGTATAGGTTCCCCCCGCGGTCGAACGCCATCCCCTTCGGCGCCCAGAACTCGCTGGGCCCGCCCCACTGGAGGACGAACTTGCCGTCCCGGTCGAACTTCTGTATCCGGTGGTTCCACGTGTCCGCGACATAGACGAAGCCGTCGCCGTCCACGGCGATCCCCATCGGCTCCTTGAACTGGGACGGGCCGCCCCCCGGCCCCCCTATGCACAGGAGCGGCTTCCCGTTCCGGTCGAACTTCTGCCATCGGTGATTCTTGGTGTCTGCGACGTAGATATCCCCGCCCCGGTCGGCCCATATCCCGCGGGGTTCGTTGAGCCTCCCCTCCGATGAGCCGCGCTCCCCGAATGCGCGCTCCGGCGCCAGGTGCCCGATGACCGCGTAATCCTTCGCGACGACCGCCTGCTTCGCGGCCGGCGCGGCCGCCTCGATCTCGGCCGCGGACGGCCCGCCCTTCTCGCCGAGAAGGTCCTTTCGCACGTAGAAGGCGATATCCTGGGAACCGAGGACGCTCCAGACCTTCCTGGAGAAGTAGTATTTCGCCAGGGCCTCGAGCCTGTAGGAGGCGTCCGAGAGGAAGACGGAGAACGGGGAGCGCCCGAATAAGATCTCAGGCCACCCCCGCCCCGGTCTCTTCAGGCCGGAGAGGGGGGTTGGAACCCACCACTCCCGGAGCTTCATCCTCGTCTCGCGGTAGTGCGGTTCGAAGATGGCGCTGAAATCCTTGCGCTTGTCCCAGTCGACCGCGACCACCATCTTGTTCGGCGCGCTGAACACCGCATGCTGGTACCACTCCTTGTAGTCGCGGAGGTACCATGAGTACGGCCAGGTGGACTCGCCCTGGATACCTATCGGAATCTGCAGCCCCCTCCCCGTCTCCTCCGCGAGGCCGGAGATGATCTTGAGGGTCTTCTGGATGTCCACGGATGTCTGCGTGTATACCATGCACTCGACCGGGTTCGCCTCGTTGACGAAGCAGAGCCGGAGCGAGGCCTGGAGGAAGAGGAGGAGGCCGGCGGCTAGGAGGGAGGCGTAGAGCCCGGCCCTTCTTTGAAACCGCCCCCCCCTGAAAAAGTCGTCCAGGACCAGGGCGGTCCAGAGCGCCATGGGCATGAGCGGGTGCATCAGGAGCCACGGGACCTTCTCCCCCGCATACGAGTAGAGGAGGACGCTCATCCATGCCCAGTAGGAAAGGAACGCGGGGAAACGCCTTCCATCCCTCAGGTAGGAGCAGGTCGCCGCCATCCCGATCGTGAAGACATAGGCGGCGAAGAAGATGTGCATCGTCTCCGTCATATGGAAGAGCTTGTCCCACGGCTCGATCGGGAGGCCCCTGTTGAAGAGGAGCATGGCGGGGATCGCCACGGCCGTGGAGACGACCAGGACGGCGCGCCGGGCGGCCGTCCGCCACAGGAGCGACGCGATCCCGGAGAAGAGGACGGCCAGGAGAGGAAGCTCGTAGGCGGCGGCCAGAGGGCAGAAGTAGGTGAACGGGCCCTTGATGCGCTGGATACCGTGCTGGTGCATCCAGTAGCCGAGGGATTTGCGGTAGAGGCCGTCCACGAAGCCGGGCATGTTGCGGAAGAAGGAGGTGAAGAAGAGGAAGAAGACGGCGAAGAAGACGGCGGCGGCGCCGAGCGCGTCGAGGACCGGGGGCGTCCGCCGCCCCCCCGCGCGCGGCGCGCCCCCGCCGAAGAGGCGCTCGAAGATGAGCATGAAGACGCCGAAGCTGGCGAAGATGAAGAGGAACATGTACGAGTTCTCTTTGACGCAGAAGACGAAGGCGAAAGACGCGGCCGCGCCGTAGAGCCAGCCGCGCGCGCGGGAACGGAGCCAGTTCGTGAAGAGGCCCGCCGTCAGGAGCGCCCAGAAGGCGACGAAGATATCCTCCCTGAAGAAGCGGGAGAAGTACATGAACGTCGGCGAGACAGCGAAGATGACAGCCGCGGCGAGGGAGCCGGCCTTCCCGAGCTCCCTCCGGAAGAGCCAGGCGCAAGCCACGATCCCGATGCCGAAGACGGCCGCGGAGATCCGCGCGGTGAAATCGCTGGCGCCGAAGAGGGCGAAGAGGAGGGCGTCCAGGTAGAACATGAACGGGCCGTGCATCATCGGGTCGTATGTGTAGCCGCGGCCCTCGTAGAGGTACCAGGAGTATGTCGCGTACAGGCTCTCGTCGTGGTGGAACGGCTTGGCCGCGAGCCCGTAGAACCGGGTGGCGGCGGCGAAGATAAGGACGGCGGCGAAGACGACCCGGTACCAGTCCAGGCGTATCGTCACGTATCCCTTCTCGGGCGGTGGGGACTGCTCCAATGGGGCGCTGCTCCTCATCGGCTCCTCCATAGAATGCGGGGCGGCCTTCGGAAGGCAGATTATCTCACACTCCGCGCCGGCGGGAAAGGCGAAATCAGGGCGAAATCAGGGCCCGGGCCAAGGCCTTATTCACGGCGGGAGGAGCGAGACCGCCCGCGCTGCGGCGCCCTCTTCCGGGCGCCCCGCGGCCGACACGCTGCGACAATCCGGGCCACGCCGGAACCGAGCGATTCCCCGCCTGCCGGGGCATGCCTCGTCACTCCGCTTCGGATCCGACTGCATCCCCCGGGGAACCTTCCCTATTTACATCCGCGGCGGAACGCATCGCCGGGATAAGCGGAAAGCGGCAAGTGCGCGGCGGCTATTGCCGGGCGCGGCGAGCACGCGCAATGGACC
>CALLYX010000396.1 GCA_937858775.1 uncultured bacterium
CCGGGGTCCCGGGGCCGGTCATCCGTTCCCGGGGAGTTTCTCCACGTCCCAGTTGTTCGCGACGATCACGGCGCGCGTCGCGCGGCCGCCCTTCTCGACCTCCACGAGTTCCCCCCTCGCCCGCACGCGCTGCCCGGGCTCGAACTCCCCCCGCACGTAGCTGTCGGAGAGGATGAGGATGAAACTCCCCTCCCGCCTCCCGTCGACCGACGCGGCGTCGAGCGGGAAGACGAGCGGCATGTAGATCGAGTGCCGTATGTCGGTGATGCGCCCCTCCACGATCGACTCGGGGCGGAGGCTCAGGATGCGGCAATCCCCCCCGAGGGGTATCTCCGACTCGTGGGCGTAGACGAAGAACGGGCAGACGAGGATGCCGCCGTGGTAGAGGCGAAGCGGCCAGAATTTCCCGAACTCGTGCACGTGCCTGGCGGGATCCTCCCGGACGAGGGAGAGGATGCGCCGCATCAGCGCGTAGTTCTCCTCCACGGTGCCGTAGATGATGATGTCGGTGTCGTCGTCGTGTTCCTCGATGCGGCCGTATTGCAGGGATCCGGTGAGGCCCATCCGCGCGAGGGGGACCTCGAGGAGCTCGCTCGCCGCCCGGACCCCCTTGTCGATCTTGGGGTAGAGGCCCATGCAGAGCCGGAGCGACTTGCGCGGGTCGAAGAACCCGGCGAAGTCGGCGAGCGGCATCAGGAGGTTGTTCTTGATGATGGGCGCGACGCGCGCGCGCCTGGCGAGCTCCGGGAAGAGGGAGTAATGCATCTCGATCTGCTGCGGGTTCGTGAACGAGAGCATCTTCCCGTCCCGGTACGACTTGTGGAGGCAGTCGTAGCCGCGCCCGTGGATATCCGCCCAGCCGTCCTTCTTCGGGTAGTAGAGTATCTTCGCGGAGATCATCCCGGGGGGATGGTGGTATCCCTGGGCGAAGGCGAGGCCCCCGTCATTCCGGAGAAAGTAGGTGCTGTCAGCCACTTTCCCGCCGAGGGCGGAGAGCGGCACGAGGAAGAGCCGCATCATCTCGTCGAATCGGTTTTGCATAAGGGAAAAAATTATACTACACCCCGCCGCGCGAATCCAATCCGGGATAAGGGCCGGGGTCGGGGGGGGGGGGGCGTAGCCCAGCGGCGTGGCGCCGCGCGGCCGCCGGGGCAAAAGGCCGAAGCGGCCGGTTGAACCGGCCGGGGGCATAAGGTATCATACCCGCATGAAGATATCCGTGGTCATTCCGGTCTACAACGAGATCGCCACCATCGCCGAGATAATCCGCCGGGTGAAGGCCGTCCATCTCGACAAGGAGATCATCGTCGTCGACGACTGCTCGACCGACGGGACGCGGGAGGAGCTCGAGAGGATCGCGGCCGAAGACCCGTCCGTCCTCCTGATCCTCCAGGATCGGAACGCCGGGAAAGGCGCTGCCCTGCGGGCCGGCTTCAAACGGGCGTCGGGGGAGATACTGATCGTCCAGGACGCCGACCTGGAGTATTACCCCGAGGAGTACCCGAGGTTGATCGATCCGATTCTCCGGGGGCGGGCGGACGTGGTGTACGGATCGCGTTTCCTCGGCACGCACCGGGTCTTCATGTTCTCCCACTACCTCGGAAACAAGATCGTTAACCTCTTCACGAACATCCTGTACAACTGCATATTCACCGACATGGAGACGTGCTACAAGGCGTTCCGGCGCGAGGTGCTCGACGGGATGCGCCTCCGTTCGAACAGCTTCGGCTTCGAGGCGGAGTTCACCGCAAACGTTATGAAACGGGGGTACAAGGTCTACGAGGTGCCGATCTCATACGACGGGCGGTCGTACACGGAGGGGAAGAAGATCACATGGCGGGACGGCTTCGTGGCCCTCTGGTGGCTCCTGAGGTGCCGTTTCGAGCCGCTCGACATCGGGCGCGAAACCCTCGTCCGGATGGAGAAGGTGCGGCGCTACAACGACTGGCTGTACGGCCGGGTCGGCCCCTTCGTCGGCCGCAGGGTGCTCGAGGTCGGGGCGGGGATCGGGAACATCACATCCAAGCTCCTCAACCGCGACCTCGTGATCGCCACGGATGTCTCCGAACGCCACCTCCAGACCCTTCGCACCCGTTTCATCGCCGGCGACCGGCTCAGGATCGAGGAGTTCGACCTCGACCGATGCGACCCGGCGCGCTACGCCGGCGAGCGACTCGACTCCATCCTCTGCATGAACGTGATCGAGCATATCAAGGACGACGAGCGGACGCTCCGATGCTTCCGCGACATGCTCTCCCCCGGGGGCCGGCTGGTTCTCCTCGCCCCGGCGTGTCCGATCCTCTATTCGAGGATAGACGCCGGGTTGGAGCATTACAGGCGGTACTCGCGGGAGGGGATGCTCCGGAGGCTGGAGGCGGCCGGGTTCCGCGTCGAGCACGCGGAGTACCTTAACCTCCTCGGCGCGGTCGGCTGGTTCGTGAACGGGAGGCTGCTGCGCAGGCGGATGCTTCCGAAGAACCAGCTCAGGTTCTTCGATCTCCTCGTCCCGCTCCTTCGTATCGAGCGGAGGGTCCGGATCCCATTCGGCCTCTCGCTGCTGACGGTGGGGAGGAGGGAGTAGGGATCGGGCCCCCGCGCGGGGCGGTCATGCTGCGCGCGGGGCGCTCAGGAGGACCGCACCCGGGTGTATTCGCCGAAGCCGGGCGGCATCCAGCGCGCGCTCGTGGGGACGATCTCGATGAGGACGAACTCGGGGTCGAACTCGTCCTTGAAATGCTTCCTGACCCCCGGGTTCAGGGCCAGGAGCTCGCGTTTCTTCTCCGGGCCGCCGGAGATGTCAGCGCGGCCCTCCACGCGGAGCTGGTATTTCCTCGAGTCCAGGAAACATACCTCGACCCGGCCGTTCTCCGCGAGCTCCCGCGCCTTCCCGCTCGCCCGGAAGGTCGAGCTGAGCAACCTGAAGTCGTCCGTCACCGCGAAGGCCATCGGCCTGACCCTCGGCTGTCCGCCGGAGTCTGTCGCCAGCATCCCGTATCCCGCGCCGTCGATGATCCTTCTCGCCTCGTCGTCGGACATCTGAAATCCCTCCCACCCGTATCCCGGCGCGCCCACTCGGGCATCCGGCGCCGGGCCGGATGCCCCCGTGGAAAACGCCTACTCCTCCCCCTCGGCCTCCTTCGAGCCCTTCCGGGCCGGCCTCCAAGCGTCGAACTCGTCGCGCGTCACCGCGCCGTCCCCGTCGGCGTCCCAGGCCCTGAATACCCCCCTGTTCAGATTGAACTCGGGGAAGGCCACGATGTAGGCGTCGAACTCGTCGGCGTCCACCTTCCCGTCCTTGTTCCTGTCCATCTTGGCGAAGTCGGGCTTCCGCACCGTCTTCGCCGCCGCGCACACGGCCGCCCCCAGCGCCGCGCACAGCGCGCACACCGCAATACCGCGTTTCATCCGCGACCTCCTCATGGCCGAGGGCGGTCATCCCCGGGCCGTCCATGCCGCCGCCTCGCCGCGCGTCACGGAACGGACCGCCTCTCCGCCCGCGAACGATCGTAACCCCTCCGGGATGGAGGGGCAAGCGAATTGTTGGACGGGGGGGAGGGGGGCGGGCCGAGAGGCGGCGCCCGCCGTCCCCCGCGCTGGACAACGGCGCGGCGTTGTAGTAGAGTCGTGCGGATCGCAGCCGGGGGATGCCCATGTGAAGCCTCGCACCAAGCTGTTCCTCGTCGCCGTCATCTTGTTCCTCTGGGCCTTCTGGAGAAGCGGGGCGCTGGACCGAAGGGAGACCGTGATATCCTCGGACGTCCCAGGCGTCCCGGACAAATACTCCGTGCAGTACCGGCTGGACTGGGGCAAGTTCAGGGGGTATCTGCGAGGGCTCATCCCGCGCTGAGAGGGTCGATGCAGATCACGAAGCGTATCTTCGTCGGGCTCTTCGCGGGTTTTCTCTGCGGCATCTTCTTCGGGGATCTCTGCCGGGTCCTCCAGCCGGCGGCCGCCGCCTTCGTGAAATTGATGCAGATGGCGGTGATCCCCTACGTGGTGGTCTCGATCATCGCCGGCATCGGGGTGCTCGAGGCCGGGGAGGCGCGCGCCGTCGCGAGGAGGGGGGGCGCGCTGATGGCCTTCCTCTGGCTCGCCGGGATCCTCATCTTCTTCTCCATGCAGTTCGCCTTCCCCCCGCGCACAACCGGCGCGTTCTACAGCGCCGCCGTCGTTCAACGGCCGGAGGAGGCGGATATCCTGGGCACCTTCATCCCCGCAAACCCGTTCAAGGCGCTCGCGGACGGGGTCCTGCCGGCGATCGTGCTCTTTTCCGTGTTCTTCGGGGCGGCGCTCATCGGGGCCGGCGGCAAGCGGCGCCTGATCGAGATATTCAGCGTCGGCTCCGACGCGCTCTCGCGCGTCACTGATTTCATCATGGCCCTGGTGCCGTACGGCATCTTCGTCATATCCGCATACGCTTCCGGCACCCTCTCCCCGGACGCCCTCTTCCAGCTTCAGTTCTTCTGCGAGTCGTATATCGCGTTGAGCGTCGTCCTCGGCCTCGTCGTCCTGCCGCTCTTTCTATCCGCCGTGACGGGGTTCCGCTACCGGGAGATCCTCGCCGCCTCCGCCGGGGCCGTGCTCCTCGCCTTCTCGGCGCAGAAGGTCTTCGTCGCCCTCCCCCTGATCGAGCGCGGCGTGCGCGGGCTGTTCGGGGGGCGCGAGGGGGAGGGGGGGAAGCCCGGCGCCTACGCTGAGCTCATGCTCCCGATCGCGTACAACTTCCCGCGCTGGGGGGACTTCGCCCCCTACCTTTTCATCCTCTTCACCGGCTGGCTCTACGAGACCCCGCTGCACGCGGGGAAACAGCTCGAACTGGCGGCCGCCGGGCTGCTCAGCTTTTTCGGGTCGGGGAAGTCGGCCGTCCCGTTTCTCCTGACCCTCATGCGCCTGCCGGAGGACGCGTTCCAGATATACATAGCGTCCTCCCCCCTCAACAGCTACTTCGGGGCCGGGCTCTCGTGCATGTTTCTCTTTGCCTTCACGGCGGCCGCCTCCGCGCGTCTCACGGGACGCGCACGCGTGCGGCCGTGGGCGGCCGCGCGCGCGGGGGTGGTGATCGCATTCGCCATGGCCGCCTGTATCGCGGGGCTGAGGGCCGGCTTCGCGCGGATGCTCAGCGGCTCCTACCGCGGAGACGAGATGATCTCCGCGATGGAATTGCCGGCCCCGCCCGCCCGGGTGAGGGCCGCGCCGGCCGTCACCGTCTATCGCACGCTCGACGACTTCCGTGCGGCGCGCGGCAGGCACGACGACGACGACCACGACGTCCTCGACCGGATCAGGGAACGGGGATCGCTCCGCGTCGGGTACCACGAGGACGCGCTCCCGTTCTCCTTCTTCAACGCCAAGGGCGACCTCGTGGGATACGACGTGCAGGGGGCGCACGAGCTTGCCGCCCAGCTCGGCGTGGCGCGTCTCGAGTTCGTCCCCGTCGGTTTCAACGAGATCGCCGAGGCCCTCGACGGCGGCAGGGTGGACATCGTGATGGACGGCGTCGTGCTCACCCCCGAACGGCTCGGCAAGATGAAGTTCACGGAGTCGTACATGTCCTCCCATCTCGCCTTCGTGACGCAGGACCACCGGAGGGAGGAGTTCTCGGACATGCGGAAGGTCGCGCAGCGCGACGACATCTCCATCGCCGTCATGCGCGGGACCGCCTACGACGAAATGCTGCATGATCTCTTTCCGCGCGCGCGCGCTGTCCGTCTCTCCTCGGAACGCGAGTTCTTCGATGGGCGCCGCGCCGACGCCCTCCTCACGACCGCCGAGGAGGGGGCGCCGTGGACGCTGCTCTACCCGGCCTACTGCGTCGCCCAGCTCGGCCGGGACGGCGGGATCAGGTTCCTGCACGCCTACCCCGTTGCGAAAGGCGCCGACGACTCTTTCCTCCGGTTCGTCAACGGCGTCCTGGAGATGGAGCGGGCGTGCGGGGCGCTTGACAGGAAGTACGACTATTGGATCCTGGGGAAGAACCCGCTCCGCACGCGCCGCCGATGGTCGGTGATTCGGGACATCCTCCACTGGGTCCCCTGACCAGCCCCGTCCCGGGCCCGCCGCCGGCGATCTGCCCGTTCGCTGCGAGGCGGTTGTACCGGATCCGGCAATCCCAACGGCAGACGGGGGGGGAACGAGGATGCCGGCCCCGTCCGTGCAGGGGACCCCGCGGGGGTTGTCGAGCCGGGCGGCGGGGTCGGTGTCGGCCGCGGCCGGCGCGGGATGCCGGCGGTGTTCACGGGCTGACAGGCGCACCATGGACGGCGGTCGGGAACGGCGGGAAGGGGGGGGTATGGATGCGGCGTGCGCGCGCGGGATGTTCGCGAACGCGGCGTTCGTCGCCGCCTTTCTCCTCGCGGGGCTCCCCGCCCTGATCCGGGGGGCGCGTCCCGTCCCGCCGCGCGAGTTCATCCTCCCCGGCCGCGCCCCCGAGCCCGCCGGCGCGCGCCCTTTCATGGCCGGGCGGTTCGTCGACGGCGAGAGGCTCACGCACTCGGTCCACGCCCCGGCCGCCGAGGATATCGGCGGCGGTGCGCTCCGGAGCGCGGCTGTGGGATGTTCTCGCACTGAACCCGGCGCCCTTGATCGCAGGCAATCCGGTTCTGACGCTGACTGCAGCATCGACCCCGGGTGCCACTGTGTCCCCCTCGGAACCGTTGCCGTTTCCGCTAACGGCTTTGCGCATATCATCGCAGCCCGTAGCGCGAGGAGAGACCGTCGCGGTGACGCTCCGGGCGTCCGAGCCCATAAGTTGTTCGGTTAAGTTTTTGGACGTTTCTGAGGCGTGCTACGCTCTGGACCAGGCCGGCTACAACTGGCTACGTGTCCATCGACCCGAACTTCCTCTCACATCACCCGCAGACTGTCCCCATGGCGGCATCATCGGCTCCGTAAACCTCGTCGAC